>CAZEDK010000023.1:19753-30174 GCA_964511025.1 uncultured Candidatus Peribacteria bacterium
GAGCGCCTCGTTTGCACCGAGGAGGTCGAGAGTTCGACTCTCTCAGGGTCCACCATTTTTCGCTCTATTTGAGCTACGAATGGCACAGCTTTTAAATTAAGTTTATAGATGAGGAGTGATAGGATCATTTTTGTGAAAAATCTCAAAATTATCAGACAAGGTAATGAAATTTTGAAAGGTATCGATTTGCAAATGTATTCAAATCAACATATTGGCATTATTGGACCAAATGGAGCTGGTAAGTCTTTTTTGTTGCAAGTGTTATCAGCCGATTTGATTCCAAGCTCCGGACTTGTTGAGATACTCGGTAAACAATTTGGCAAAGTGAATCTTTTTGAATTGCGTAAAGAAATTGGATATGTAAGTAATAGAATGTTTTACGCTTTTGAATCAAATATGACTTGTTTGGAAGTTGTTTGTACAGGTTTTTCCGGAGTGATGGGTTTGCCGGATGGATATACGAAGCAAGAGGCTAAACAAACAATAGAGATTTTGGAATTTTTTGGTGTTGAATATTTGAAAGATAGAAAATTTGAAGTGATTTCTGATGGAGAAAGACGCAAAATTATGTTGTGTCGTGCCATTGTGACTGATCCAAAACTTCTTATATTTGACGAACCTTGTCAGGGGCTTGACATTCCAAGTAGAGAGTTTTTTTTGAATGATGTTGATAAACTTTCCAAAAAAATTCCTATTCTTTATGTTACTCATCATCTTGAAGAGCTACCAGGGTGTATAACAGATCTAATTTTACTCAAAAAAGGTGAAATATTTGTTAAAGGTAAAAAAAATGTTATATTAACTTCAAAAAACATCTCAGATTTATTTGACTATAATTTGGAAGTCACGGAGAAAGATGGAAAATTTTTATCCTTTATCCTAAAAACATGAGTGTCAAAGTTTATTATGATCAAGATGCCAGTATGTCAGCTCTTGAAGGTAAGCGTATCGCGGTAATTGGTTACGGGGCTCAGGGCAGAGCTCAGGCACGTATGTTTTATGAGTCCGGAATAGATACTGTTGTTGGTTTAAGGAAAGGCGGCAAATCTTGGGAGCTTGCAATGGAAGATGGTATACCAGTAATGACTATTGAGGAAGCGGCAGCAAGTGGAGATATTGTTCACATGCTGATTCCTGATGAATATCAAAAAGAAGTTTATGAAGCTTCCATTAAAGATAATTTGGAACCCGGAAATATTTTAAGTTTTTCCCATGGTTTTAATATTGTTTTTGGTCGCATCAACCCACCTGATAGTATTGGCGTGACGATGATGGCACCAAAAGCTCCAGGTACAGAAGTTTATAAATGTTTCCGTCAAGGATTTGGTGTGCCAAGTATTATATCTGTTTATAGAAATAATAAAGAAAACAATGCTCGTGATATAGCGCTTGCGATGGCAAAGGCTACTCGTGGGACAAAAGCTGGCGTTATGGAGTGTACTTTTGAGCAAGAGGCTTATGAAGATTTGTTTGGAGAGCAGGCTGTACTTTGTGGCGGATCTGCGGAATTAATTAAGGCAGGTTTTGAAACTCTTATTGAAGCTGGATATCCACCTGAACTTGCATATTTTGAATGTTTACATGAATTAAAACTTATTGTTGATTTGATTTACGACGGTGGACTTGAAAAAATGTGGGAAGTAGTTTCAAATACGGCTGAATATGGTGGGCATACTAGAGGTACTAGAGTTATTACACCTGCTGTCAAAGCTGAAATGAAAAAAATCCTTCAGGAAGTTGAAGATGGGACTTTTGCAAAAGAGTGGATGGATGAATATGAAATTCACGGAATGAAAAATCTTCTTGAAATGAGAAGAAAAGAAGGGGAGCATCCTGTTGAAATTGTTGGGCGAAAAATTAGAAAAATGTTTGATAAAGATGGTAAATAGTAACTTTATTTTTTTTTCTTTCCTATCAAACATATATTTTTCCCTTTTAAAAAGGTCTTTGTTTTTTGATTTTTGATTACCGTAAAAATGTCTAAAATCTCAAAACCTGCTTTTTTAAAAATTTTTTCCAATTCAGTCGCTGTAAATGCATAATAAAATCTATCTACTTTCTTTTCTCCTTTTCGCCACGGAATGAATAAATTTTTTATTCGCAATGGATTGCGCAAAAAAGCTTTTATGATTTCTTTGATGTATTTCCATTGCCAAAGTTGCCATACAGTTAAAACAATTAAACTATCAGATTTTAAAACTCTATGAATTTCTTTTGCTCCTTGTAATTGATATTTTTTTGGTAAATGATGAAAAGCGGCAATGCACCAGATCTGGTCGAAAGAATTATCTTTTGCTGGAATTGAAAGAATGTCGCCGTGTGAGAAAGTATATGGTATATGGTATATGGTATATGGTATTTTTTTGTGGAGTTTTTTTGCTTGGTTGAGGAGTTGTTCGGAGTTGTCGATTCCTGTGTAGGAAAATCCCCCAACCCCCTTTGTCAAGGGGGCTTTAGAAGATAGAAAATCATAGAGGCGACCGTTGCCACAAGCCAAATCAAGTATATGGTATATGGTATATGGTATATGGCGATTTGAATGTTTTTGGGATTTTTTAAATAATAATTCAAATTCCGGCCAGGATTTATTTCTTGTTTCAGAAAAACTTTCTGCGATTTGGTTGTAGTCAGATTGGACTTTTTTGAGTAATGAATTGTTGGCTTCTTTAGTTCTCATTGTGTATAAATTTTGTATATTCTAGGTATATATATCTTTATGGTCAAATTGTGCTTAACTTTGACTTTATGTTGAATATAATATATATTCAAATTATATACAAATTATATACATGAGAAAATAAATTTGCAGAAAGTTTTTTCATTTTTTTATACTTTTGTGTTATAAATACATAGCTAATTTATCTATTTATGACACTAGAACAAATTGCTGAAATCTTTGTAAAAGATGCTTTGAAAAATCAAGTTTTTAAACTCATTGCTTTGCAAAAGTTAAAAAACGAGTATTCATCGAAATATAAAATAAAAAATTTATTACACAGAGATATTGTTTCTGCTTATAAGAGGCTTATTGATGCAAAACAAATAGAAAAAAATCAGCTTTTTGAAAATGTTATTCGGAAAAGATCTGTGCGTACAGAATCTGGAATTACATCTGTGACAATAGCTACAAAACCTTATGCGTGTCCTGGTAAATGTGTTTTTTGTCCGACAGAAAAAAATGTACCAAAAAGTTACGCAAGCAATGAACCTGGAATTATGAGGGCGATTCTCAATGATTATGATCCTTATAAACAGGTTGTAAATAGGCTGCATGCTTATCTTGGTAACGGCCATGAAGCTGATAAAGTCGAAATGATAATCATAGGTGGAACTTTTTCTTTTTATCCGCACATTTATCAAACTAATTTTGTCAGAAATATGTTTAATGCATTAAATAGAACTGAAAAGCGAGAGCTGACCTGCCCGAATTGGTACAGGCGGGGAGCTGAGAATGTACATTTTCCTAAAGTAAAAAGTTTAAAGTTAGCTCAGGATTTAAATGAAAAAGCGCAGCATAGATGTGTTGGACTTTCTGTAGAAACAAGACCTGATTATATTACGGAAGATGAGTTGAAACGATTTCGAATGCTTGGTGTTACTAGAATTGAAATGGGTGTTCAGCATACAATTGATAGAATTTTACATTACAATAAGCGTGGACATGGAATTCAAGCTGTGCGAAATGCAATGCAGCTTATGAAAGATGCAGGATTCAAAATCACATCTCACATGATGCCTAATCTTCCTGGCGCAAGTCTTTCTGATGATTATCAAAGTTTTGTAGATATCTTTGATGATCCTTATTTGCGTACTGACTGGATGAAAATTTATCCATGTAGCGTTGTGCCTTATTCAGAATTGGAAACTTGGTGGAGAGATGGAAAACATAAATCATATAGTCAGGATGAGATTATAGATTTGCTGGTTCGAGTTAAGCAAATAGTTCCAACATATATTCGATTAACTAGAGTGATAAGAGATATCCCAGATAATTCAATACTTGAAGGTTCAACTGTGTCGAATTTGCGTCAATATATTCATCAAATTATCAAAAAAAATCCAGATAAATGGAAAAATTGTAGATGTATAAGGTGTAGAGAAATTCGAAGTTTTGTACTTAATTATAATGATACACAATTAAATTGTTATGAATACGATGCTCAAGGTGGTAAAGAATTTTTCTTGTCTTTTGATGATATGAAAAAAGATAAAATTTGTGCAAATTTGAGACTTAGATATCCATCGCAGTTTTTTACAGGCAAGAAACATTTTATACAAGAATTAGAAGGTGCGGCAATTATTCGCGAACTTCATGTTTTTGGTGCTCAGGCTGGAATAGGGGATAGACAAATTGGACTTTCTCAACACAGCGGATTTGGTACTCAGCTTATGAAAAAAGCTGAAGAAATGGCAAAAAAAGCAGGATTTAAAAAAATTGCTGTAATTAGTGGTATTGGAGTGAGGGAATATTATAGAAAACTTGGATATAAGTTGGATGGGACTTATATGACGAAGGATGCTATGGATTTCGAATAGTAACTTTGATAATCTTGGCACAAAAGATTATCAAATATTTATGCTTAAACAATTTTTCTATCCAAAATCAGTTGCCTTGGTTGGAGCATCGAGAACTCCAGGTAAGCTTGGTTATGACATCTTGAGTAACCTCAAAAATCTTGGTTTCAAAGGTAAAATTTATCCAATCAATCCAAATGGAGGCGAAATACTTGGACTGAGTGTTTATAGTGATATTCTCAAGTCACCTGAAATCCCAGAATTAGTTATTATTGCGGTTCCAGCGGAAAAAATTAATCAAGTAGTCATAAACTGTGCTAAAAAAGGAGTAAAAAATATAGTTATTATAACGGCAGGATTCAAAGAAATAGGAGGTGAGGGGATTGAACGCGAGGAAGAACTACAGAAAATTATAAAAAAATATGGAATTTCGTTAATTGGGCCAAATTGTCTTGGAATTATCAATACTGATATCAAGATGAACGCTTCTTTTGCCGAAGGAATGCCACAAGAGGGTAACGTAAGTTTGATATCACAGTCTGGCGCGATGGCGGTTGCAATGATTGACTGGGCGTATGAAAGTGGACTTGGTTTCGCAAAAATAATTAGCATGGGCAACAAAGCTGATTTATCTGAAAATGAATTGCTTGAATATTTAGGAGAAGACCCAAAAACAAAAGTAATTTTGATGTATTTGGAAAGTATTATTGATGGTAAAAAGTTTTTTCAAATTGCAAAAAAAATCAGTCTTAAAAAACCGATTATTGTAGTGAAATCAGGTATATCTGAAGCTGGCAACAAAGCTATATCTTCTCATACCGGATCCCTTGCCGGATCAGATACTGCTGTTTGTGCCGCATTCAAACAGGCTGGAATTATTAGGGCGTACAGCATAGAAGAATTATTTATTTTTGCAAAAGCTTTTAGTTACCAACCTGTGCCACAAGGAAATAGAGTTGGAGTGATAACAAACGCAGGTGGTCCTGGAATTATGGTAACTGATGCGATTTCAAATTCGAAGTCGCTTATTATGTCTGAAATTTCAGAATCCGCACAAAAAAAATTAGCACAAGGTTTACCAAAAACAGCAGCTCTTACTAATCCTGTAGATTTGATTGGAGACGCTCTTGCTGATAGATATAGGCATGCGATTTCGATAATGCTTGAAGAAAAATCGGTTGATTCATTGCTTGTACTTCTAACTCCGCAGATAATGACTGAAGTAAAAAAAGCAGCAACAGTGACTACAGCGTTATCAAGTCAATATCCAAACAAAACTGTTATAAGCTGTTTTATGGGTGGTGAAAATATAGTGAGAGGAGAGCATATTTTCCGTCGTCACAAATTTCCAAATTATAGATTCCCTGAAAATGCAGTAAAAGCTCTTGAAGTAATGTATACATATTCAATGTGGAAAAAAATCGAGAAAAAAAGATTAAAAGATGCATCAAACAACAAATTTACAATTAAGAATAAGAGTGAAATCGATCAAATATTTGCTAAAAATAGAAAAATTGGTGACAGGCTGCATTCTCAAGAGATAGAAATAATTCTTGATGCTTATGGAATTAAGACTGTTAAAAATTATTTAGCAAAAAATCAAAAAGATGTCATAGCATTGAGCAGCAAAATTGGATATCCTGTTGTGATGAAAATATCTTCGCCTGATATTTATCACAAAACAGATGTCGGTGGTGTTATGCTCAATATCAAAAATGACGATGATGCAAAAAAAGCTTATGAAACAATTTTGAAAAATGTGAAAAAAGCAAAAGCAAAAGCGAAAATTGACGGAGTGACAATTGAGCCAAAATTACCATCCGGACGAGAAATAATTATTGGGTCGATGTTTGATCCGAATTTCGGACATTTGTTGATGTTTGGTATTGGCGGAATTTATGTGGAAATTTTGAAAGATGTGACTTTCAGAGTTGCTCCCGTGAGTTATGATGAGGCTTTTGAAATGATAGAGGAGATTAAGTTGTCAGCAATTCTAAAAGGGGCACGTGGAGAAAAGCCTCTTAATTTAAAAGAAATCGCAGATGTGATTATCAAAGTTAGTAAATTATTGCATGATTATCCACAGATCAAAGAATTCGAAATAAATCCTCTTATCGTTAGCCCAAAACATGGAACTGTCGCTGTCGATACGAATTGTGTTGTTTGATTAACCATTTTCGCATTTTATGCGAAAATGGAGTTTGTTTATTGATACTTTTTGCTTTAGATTAAAATTAAATTAAAAAAAATAAAATTTTATGCGCGTTTTGTTAAAACAATATTTTGGCTTTGAATCTTTTCGTTTATTGCAGGAAGAAATTATTTCCAATGTTATGGATGGTCAAGATTCTTTTGTCCTTATCCCAACAGGTGGAGGTAAATCTATCTGTTATCAATTGCCGGCATTGAAGTTGCCTGGACTGACTTTGGTGATTTCGCCTTTGATAGCATTGATGAAAGATCAGGTGGATAGTTTGAAATTAAATGGTATTCAAGCTGAATTTATTAATAGTAGTTTGACTTATACTGATATTGAATTCATCAAATCTAAAATTAGAAATAGTCAAGTAAAAATTCTTTATGTAGCGCCAGAAAGATTTCGCGATCCAATTTTTCGAGATTTTTTGAGAAGTATTGATTTAAGTTTGATTGCTATTGATGAAGCTCATTGTATTTCAGAATGGGGGCACGATTTCAGACCTGAATATAGAAACCTTATCAATCTGAGAAAAGATTTTCCAACATTGCCAATAATTGCACTGACAGCAACAGCAACATACAAAGTGAAAGAAGATATTCTCAAACAATTAAATTTGAATAATCCAAAAATTTTTATATCAAGTTTTAATAGACAAAATCTGAAATATTTAATCAGACCTAAAAAAGAAACTTTTAAAAATCTTTTAACACTTCTTAGCAAAAATAAAGAAGGCTCTGTCATTATATATTGTTTGTCACGAAAAAACACTGAAGACCTTTCATCAAAACTAAATGCGAATGGTTTTCGCTCGCTGGCTTATCATGCTGGAATGGATTCAAAACTAAGAAGCAAAGTTCAAGATGATTTCATCAAAGATAAAGTACAAATAATTGTAGCAACAATTGCTTTTGGAATGGGGATTGATAAATCCAATGTAAGACTTCTAGTTCACTACAATCTCCCAAAATCTATTGAAGGTTATTATCAAGAAACAGGACGTGCTGGAAGAGATGGGCTTGATAGTACGTGCGTGCTTTTTTATTCTTATGGTGACAAAATCAAACAAGATTATTTTATCAATCAAATTTCTAATCCAGCTGAAAAACAAAATGCTAGGCGCAAACTTCAAGAAATAGTTAATTATTGTGAATCTCAATTTTGCAGAAGGAAATTTTTGTTAGAATATTTCGGTGAAAAATTTGAGAAAGAAAATTGTGAAAATTGTGATATATGCAGTGGTGACGAACTTGAATCTGTTGTTTTGGAAAAAAGTTCTTATTCGCAAGAATTATTTGATCAGCTTCGAATACTTCGAAAACATATCGCTGATGATAATGGTATTCCTCCTTTTATAGTTTTTAGTGATGCCTCGTTGAAAGAAATGGCGCAATATTATCCGCAAAGTCGAGATGCTTTTGCTCGTATCACCGGAGTTGGTAAGCAGAAATTAGAAATTTATGGAGAAATCTTTGTCAAAACAATTGAAAAGTTTGCAGAACAAAATAATTTGCAAGAAATTACAAAATCATTAAATATTGATAGTCAAAACTATATCAAATTGCCGGGACAATCAGCCGCCTTAACTCGAGAATATATTTTGCAAAAAATGCCACTTACCGAAATTGCAAAAATTAGAAATATTACGATTGGAACAGCTATTGCACATTTGGAAACTTTGTATTCGCAAAATTCACAGCATGATAAAAACGAAATTGAATATTTAGCTGCATCTATTAATGATTTAGCTGTTATCAAAGATGCATTTAAGAAAACCGGAAATAATCTGTTAAAGCCAGTAAAAGATATACTTGGAGATAGCTTTAATTATGAAGAGTTGAGATTAGCGAGAATGTTGTAGCAACTCATTTTATTTTCTAAAACTGCTATTAAACATCCAGACAATGTATAGTCCAATAATAAATGCATAGGCAAAAATAACTAATGCTCCAATGAGTATGCTGGTAGGATTGATCCATGTGAAACCAGGAAGTAATTCAATCATCGTATGATGCAATGAAGCTTTTGTTCCACTCAAAAAATATGCACCGTAAGCCAAACATGACAGGTACATAATTTCCGCACCCAATGCACATTTCAATGCATAACTCATATAAGAAAGTTTCATAGGATTATGTTAGTAAATAAAATTAAAATTAAAATTAATTATTCTCATCTTTATCCTTGTGATCATTATGCATTCCTTTCATCATAAAAAACATAGAAATCGGACAAATCAGAACTGCTAAAAACGGTAAATAAGAAATATAAGGATTTATTTCTGATTTAAAAATATATGCTAGCCCAAGTATCAATATGACTGCTGGAAGAATCAATTTTGAATTTATGCAGTGATTTTTCATATTTGCTATTTAATAGTATTGATTGCAGCAATTAATAAATTTTCTACTTCCATTGCCAAGTCATGAAGTTCGTTTTTTTCAGATACAGACATTGCAACACTTGCTCTGAGTGTTGCAACATTTACAGTGTTATTTTCTTCATAAACTATAACATTACATGGAAGCAATAATCCAACTTCTCTCTCTATAGTTAAAGCTTGATATGCAAATTTTGGGTTACATGCGCCAAGAATCACATAAGGTACAAAATCCACTCCTAATTTATTTTTCAAAGTTTCTTTCGCATCAATTCTAGTGATTATTCCAAATCCATTTTCTTTCAGAGCATTTTCAGTTTTCTCAAGAGCTGTTTCAAAATCCATTGAAAGAGTTCTTGAATATGAATATTGTGACATTGTATTTTCTAAATAAGAAATAAAATTATCTTATACCTAGTATAAGTATACTTTATATTAAATGCAATATTTTTTTAATCCTAACTTTATTAAAATGGCTAATCAGTTATCTATAGAATGTCCATTAGATGTTCAGCAATATATAAAAAGCATACCAAATTTATTTGAGGCTATTGAGAAATTGAAACCACTTTTAGATGTATTTATTGAAGTTAGAAACAAGTTAAGAGAGGCATATTTTGAAAAGAAAGGTAGTAAATCAGGCTTATGTGGACATACTTCATCTGCCATTACTTATTGGTTGAGAAATGAATTTGGTCCGCAGTGTGATGTAAGAACGACATTATGTGTAGCTCAAAGATTGTTTACACCGTACCATTTCGTAACAGCAATAACTCCTAAGGAAATTGAATTTCCTAGAAGAATATTTATTGATTCGGCTGTATTAAATGTGAATTTTCCTGACAGAGTAGTTATTGATTTTGCAGAGAACAGTAGACAATATGGATTTACTATGTATAGATCAGTTATGAGTATTATGAATGATCCACTTATGCTTTTGATGGGTGATTTGAGTGCTTTACTTGAAGAAAATGATTGGAACCTACTTGGACTATGTAGAGAAGATGCACTTTTGGAGGCATTAGGATTAACTAATATTCCATCACATGAGTTTGAGGTTAGAACGCCAAATTTTGAACCGCTGATGGCTTTTTTATAAAGGATTAATTGAAAACAAATCAATTTACAGCCACTCTCCAACTCCACCATGATGTGAGCAAGTTCCACGTCTGCTTTGACTGAAACTATATGTACCATCTTTGCATTTGGCGGTTGCCCCTGTTGGTACTGTATTATAATAGGTTGGTGATTGAATAGTGTTACCTTTGCTATTGGTATACTAAAAAGAAAGTGGTTTTCGGATAAAGCTAAGAAAGAAGATGCATTTTC
>CAZEDK010000024.1:0-29578 GCA_964511025.1 uncultured Candidatus Peribacteria bacterium
CTCTTCAGTACTCAATAAACTACTATTTTGAGCCCCCCAAATGACTACACTGCCTAGGGTCTTGGTAAAAAATAAAACACCTACCTTGCACTATCTTTAGCTTTGTTTTCTTTGTTGCAAATCCAGTCATTTATCTCGATAAACTCCTGTATTTGAACAAAAGAATCTAAAACAAAATCTAGCACAATTTAGGTATCTTATTTTTTACCAAGACCCTTATTCAATAAGCATTGCATCTCCGAAGCTGTAAAATCGATATTTTTCTTTGATTGCTTCATTATATACTTTGAGTACAAATTCTCTGTCGGCCAAAGCTGACACAAGCATCAAAAGTGTGCTTTTTGGTAGGTGAAAATTGGTAATTAGGCTGTCGATAAATTTAAACACGTAGCCTGGATATATAAAAATGTCAGTTTCATCTGCTTTTTCTTCTATAAATCCTTCATTATTTGTGGCACTTTCTAATACTCTTGCGCTGGTGGTGCCAACTGCTATGATCCTTTTTTTATTTGCTTTTGCTTGATTTAAGTTGTCCGCGGTTTTTTTATCAATTTCATAAAATTCACTGTGCATTTGATGAGATTTGATATCTTGTGTTTTTACAGGCAGAAAAGTACCAAGTCCTACATGAAGCGTGACAAATTCCATTTGAACTCCTTTGTTTTTTAATTTTTCTATCAGTTCTTCTGTAAAATGCAAGCCTGCTGTCGGTGCTGCTATGCTTTTTTTAAAATTTTCATCACAGTATACAGTTTGATACTCATTCTCATATTGATCTGCATTTTTTGGATTAATGTATGGTGGGAGAGGAATATGACCGACTTGTGAGAGCTGAGAATTAAATTTTAATATCCTTGTTCCGTCTTCTAGAATTTCTATAACTTCAGTCTCTATATCTGATAATGTTTTTTGATCTTTGTTCAGGATTTGGAATTTCGACCCAATTTGGAACTTTTTGCCTGGTTGCACCATTGTTTGCCAGGTATTTTCTGAAATATTTTTTATCAAAAAAATTTCATAGGGATGAGAGGCTGATTTACAATACAATCTAGCATTCAAAACCTTTGATTTATTAAAAACCAGTACATCATTTGGTCTTAAGATATCTACCAGGTCATAAAAATGTTGATGTTCTGTTTTTTGTGTTTGTCTATTAATGAGCATCAAACGACAATGATCTCTCGGCTTGATAGGGCTTTGAGCGATTAATTTTTCAGGAAGCTCAAAATCAAAATTTGATAGATTCATGTGGTAAAGATAAATCGCATACTCAAAATAACTAATCTACTAAAAACTAACAACTAAAAACTAACAACTAAAAACTAACAACTAAAAACTAACAACTAAAAACTAACAACTAAAAACTATTTTCCCTCAATCATAATATTAATGCTAAGAGCTTCGTGTATGTGTCCTGCAACTTCATAATAATGTTTGATGGTTAATAATATATGTTTTGGTAGATCAAGAATATTTTTATGGCTGTGGCCTTTTAGAAGTCTGTTTATTTTTCGACTAATTTCAAGATAAAGATTGTTTTTTATTAATTTTTGAATATGAGGTTTGAGATTTTCTACAATTTCTTTTGTTTTTAATGCTATTTCTTTATTTTCATGAAGTATAAGTTTGCTTAAATGCGCTATGGCCTCACTACATTCCATTTTCGCAAGTGCGATTGCCGCATGCCTTCTTATCTCAAGATCGTTGGAATCCAAGAAAAATTTAAGAAAATCTATTTTATCGATTGATTCTATTTCACCTGACACGTGAAATGCTGTTATTAGTTTTTCTTTTGATTGTGAACTTAACATTTCGTTAAGTTTGGTTTTTATCTCATTTTTATATTTGCTGAATTTCCATAGAGCTATCATAGCACTTGATCTAACTTTTAGATTTGCATCGTTTAGATATTTTTCCAAGTAATTAGCAAGACATTCATCTTCGAACGCTCTACAAATCTCAATTGTATTTGCAAGCATTTTGTCATTTGATGGGCTTTGAAGAATATTAATGATAAATTCGATAACCTCTTTTTCATGAAGTGAAACCAAGGTGCTAAGTATTGCTGTTCTAATTTCATCACAAGTTTCCTTCTCAAATAGTTCTTTTAAATTTTTAACTATTTGATATTTCGTAAAAGCTTTATCCAAAAATAAATTGCAATTTTGACCATAATTTGACAGTCCGTTGATAGCGGCGAGCTTGATATTCTTACAGTCACTTTGTAGACAGTTAAGAACCGCAGGTATAGTATTTCTAAGACCTATTTGGCTTATTACATTTATTATTTTAATTTTCAATTGTTCTTCAATATTTTCTGATTTGAGTTTCCTGATAAGTTCATCGCTAATATCTCTATGTCCTTTTTGAGCAAGTATCTCAACGGAATTTTCTTTTGTGAGGAGATCAACGTTCTCTTTTTCAAGATTTTGAAGCGACATTTCAGTATATTCTTTTCTTGCTTTTAGAAGATACAAGAACATTAACACACTGAATGTTATCAAACTAATATGAATGATTTGATTTTCAGTTAAGTAAAAGCTGTATACATGTGCAAATATCAATATTAATGTTGCTGCTATTATGCCAAAAGGTTTCATGATGCCATCCATAAATTCCTTGATTTGACTCCTGTCTTTTTCTTCTATGCAATAATAAGAACAATGATAACCGTTATTGAAAATACTATTTGTGATTTCAAAACTTATTTTCAGACTAGTTCCTGACATAAAGCCAAATTTCCAAATAAGCAAGATGGCATTTAAACATGCTACAAAAGGGTGTGTCAGCATAGATTTGATTATACCAAATTTACTTAAAATTCTGCTTGATATAAAAAGCTGAGTAATCAAAGCGGTAATGCTTGCAATCATTACTATAAGACCAAGTAAATGTGTAATTTCTTCTTCTTGTGTGTGTTCTTCAATTTGTTTGTCTTCTTTTATTGATTTTGCGTTAATCAAAGAGGCTGTCAAATGTTCAGGAATAAAATCTATTTTTTTGTCATTGCTTAATTCTTGACTGTATGGATTATCTTTCTTTATTTCATAACTAATGGCTTTTGCAAATTGAAATTCTACAATTGTAAAAAGAATAAATTGAGTTAAAACAATGATTGCCATGGATCTTGCAAAAGGGACTGTTTTTATTTTGTTTAATGTATCTTTAATTCTTAGATTTCTGTGTTCTTTGCTTTTCTTTTGATGGAATTCAAGTACTGGAATTTTGTGTATTTTTGAATTTGCAATGTGAATAAGAACAGCCATTAGAAGTAGCGCAATGGTTGTGAGTAAGACAAAAATATCTATATTTACTTTGTAAGCCAAGCTACCGATAATAAAACCTCCAAGTATGCCTCCAATGGTTTCATAGGACTCGATGATAGGAAAAGTTCTTTGACTTTCGAGTGGAGAGAAAAGTTCCTCAATAAATAAATTTATTAATATAAATAATTGCGTAAGGAATATTGAAAGTGCTACCAATATTAAAGCCAAAAATATAGTTTCATGTGAACTTGAAGATATATAATATGCGCTGAAAAATGTTGTCGCAGCAAGTAAACTTGTCACAATTGCCACTTTTTTATCTTCGAATTTTTTTAACAACTCACTATAAATAACAGTTCCAAATATTATCCCAATCGCATTTGCAATAAAAAGTACAGCAAGCGATTCAATTCCTTTTCTGCTTATAAAAATAGCCATTATAAGAGTCCAGATGATGACGTAACTTGCCCGAATCAGCAATCCTAATGCCCATGACAAAGAGATTCTAGACCACTCATTGTTTTGTACATTAAGTAATCTATTTATTTGTTTTAGCATCTATTTTTGTTAATTTACCTCATTATACAATAAATTTGCTATTTATTCAAGTATCTGCCATGGTCACATTAAATGACTGGGAAAACTGAAAAAACCAATATAATATCTAGCTATTGAGAAATATTTAAATGCATAAATTTGTTAACGAAAAAAATTATTGCAGGAGCGGGTTTGATTGGTCTTACATCGCTTATCAGTCGTTTACTTGGAGTTTACAGAGATCATTTATTTGCAGTGATTTTTGGGACTTCAGGGTATGGTATATATGATATTGCTGTTTATCATACAGCTTTTCGAGTACCGGATTTCTTGTATAGTGTGTTGATATATGGTGCTGTTTCAAGTGCATTTATACCGATTTTTACTTCATATATTGTTGAGAAAAAAGAGAAAGAAGCTTGGCATTTTTGTAATAATGTTTTAAATATTTTAATTATTACAATTACATTTGTTGCGATATCTATGTTTATATTCGCACCATTTATATTGAAATTTTTTGCTTTGGGATTTACGGGTCAGCGCTATGCTTTGATGATTGATTTAACTCGGATTATGCTTCTTACGCCAATATTTTTTGGTGTCAGCAGTATTTTTCAAGCGATTTCAAATACTTTCAAAAAATTCTTTTATTATAGTATTGCTCCAATCATATATAACCTAAGTATAGTAATTGGAACGCTCTTTTTTTCAAAAACCTATGGAGTTTATGCTCTGACTTACTCGGTTGTGATTGGATCTTTTTTACATGCTCTTGTTCAATTTCCGCAGATTTTAAATTTTGGCTTCAAATATAGATTCAACATAGATTTGCGCAGTCATGATATCAAAAAATTTTTCAGACTTATTTTGCCAAGAATTTTTGGTCTTACAGTTGATCAGTTGAGTTTGGTATTGAACGCTACTATAGCGACAACTTTGTCATATAGAGCTTCAACAATTCTTCCTTATGCTATCAATATTCAGAGTTTACCGTTGGGACTTTTTGGAATTGCTTTTGCTATTGCTTCTTTTTCAACGTTTGCAGAGCTTGCGTCAAAAAAAATGTATAGTGAACTTGCGATGACATTAAAGAATTCTATTTCACATGTCTTGTTTTTTGTCATACCTGCTTGTTTTGGCCTTTATTTAATTAGATTTGAATTGATAGATTTTATATTTGGTGGCGGGGCTTTTGTTCGAGATGATGTTGTATTAACTGCCAAAACCTTATCTTATTTGTTAATTGGATTGCCTTTTCAGGCTGTGATTCCTATTCTTGCTCGTGTTTTTTATAGTTTTGCTAACACAAAAACACCGGTTTTCATTGGAATTTTTTCCATTGTTATTAATTTAATATTGATTTTGTTATTTACCAAGTTTTTTGATTTTGATGCTCCGGGTATAGCTTTGGCTATGAGTGTTGCGATGATTTTTAACGCATTAATGTTGATGTTTTTTATCAAAAGTCATTTAAAATTATATAATTTTTTGGCGTTTTTTAATATCCTAAAAATTACTATATCCAGTGCATCGATGTATTTAATCTTAAAGTATTTTTATTTGAATCTATTTTCTTTATTTGCAAGTGCATTGATACCTAAATTCATTATTTTTGGTGTCGTGAGCCTAGCTGGAGTGTCTATTTATGGGGTCACTGCTTGGATTTTATCAGTATCAGAGATTAAGATCTTATTGAAAAAATATCATATTTGATAAAACTCTTTATATTTTTTTTTTGTATCTGTAAAATAATACTCGTCTATTAATAGAAATAAAAATGAGAAAAATACTTACTGGCTTTATATTTTCAATTAGCTTGTTTTTTGCTGTTTTGAGTTATGCTAATTCTAATGATATCGTCTATATTGAAGCTTTTACACGAGAAGAGTGCGCGCATTGTAAGGATGAAAAAGCCTTTTTTGCAGAACTTTCCAAAACCAGGACGGACTTTGAAGTGAGTTATTTGGATCTGGCGGTTCCTGAAAACAAAACTCTCTTTGATAAGTTGACTAAGCTTGATGATCTGAGCAAAGTTACTCCTATTACGATTGTTGGCAATCAAATTATATTAGGTTTTAGCACTGCGGAAACTACGGGTCAACAGATTATTTCTTTGATAGGTCAAAGCAAAGGTCAAGAAACATTAACTTTTCAGCAATACATAGAAAAAGGTGGCAGTGATAATGTGCCGATTATAGGAGAAACTTGTAGTGCTGATGGTAGTACTGATTGTATTGTGGATAATACTTATCTTGTTAATGTACCATTCGTTGGTGTTGTGGATATAAGCAAATATTCTTTGGGATTGATGTCTGTAATATTAGGCTTTATAGATGGTTTCAATCCTTGTGCTATGTGGGTGCTTGTGATGTTTCTGACTTTCTTGGTGGAAGTTGGCTCTCGTAAGAAAATGTTTCAGATTGCAGGTGTTTTTATTTTGGCTGAGACCATGATGTATTATGCTATAATGAATGTATGGCTTACTACTTGGGATTTTGTTAAACTTGATAATATTGTCACACCGATAGTTGGAGCTATTGCAATTGCTGCCGGTATTTATTTCATTTATGACTTTCTGGAAAATCAAGGTGTTTGTAAATTAATTCCATTTGATCAAAAAGCTAAAATTCAAAAAAGGCTTAAATTTATTACGACTGCAGACTTAACAATCATGAGTTTTTTTGCAATATTGGGTATTGCGTTTTCAGTCAATATAATCGAATTTGCATGCAGTATTGGTATACCGCAAACTTTTACAAAAATTCTTGATTTAAACAATGTCTCCGGGTTTATGAAGCAGGTTTTTGTCTTGATCTATATATTATTTTATATGATTGATGATTTTATTGTTTTTGGTATTGCTCTTTATAGTTTTGATAAAATTGGAGTTACTACCAAATACGCCAAATATGCGCATTTAATTGGAGGTATTTTGATGCTTAGTCTTGGTCTAATTTTGATCCTCAAACCCGAACTCCTTGTCTTTTAATCATCCTTAATACATAATACTTCTCCCTAACTCCTGTATTTAAAGGTATCCTTCCCACCAGACATCATTATCCAACATAAAAGTGTTAATATTTTTCAATTTTATTTCATTAATAATGTCATTTTCAAATAAACTTGCTGCATTTTTATTGCCGGATACGGTAGGGGAGTAAATTATACTTATTTTATCAACCAATCCTGCATTCAAAAAAGCACTATTGATTGTGCCACCACCTTCGATAAGTATGCTTGCTATATTTTCATTGCTTAGCTTATTAATGAGATCGTGCAGATCTATATGTCCATCTTTATTTTTTTCTATTTCCAAAACCTTTGATCTATTTTTTCTGTTAATTTCAGATTCTTTATCTTTATTTACTTCTTTTAAGCAGCATATTATGTTGTAGCCATCTTCTTGGAATATTTTTGCTGTTAAAGGTGTTTTCAGGTAACTATCCAAGATGATTCTTTTTGGATGTCTAATGTTTTTTCCAGGTAGTCTGCATGTCAAAGATGGATTATCGATGATCAAAGTATCTATACCGATTAATATTGAATCGTATAGTTTTCGCATTTTATGTACCCGATTTAAACTTTTTTGTCCTCCAAGTATTGTTTGTATTCCTCGATCTAAAGCTATTTTGCCATCAAGTGTGCAGGCAGTTTTGATGCTTATAAATGGGGTTTTTTGTACAATCCATTTACTAAATATTTCATTTAATTTTTGACATTTATCATTAAGAATGCCTAAATGGACTTTGATATTAGCTTTTTCAAGTTTTTTTATTCCATTGCCGGAGATTAATGGATTTGGATCTTTGATACCTACAAAAACTTCTTTGATCTTTGCTTTGATTATGGCATCTGTGCAAGGATCAGTTTTTCCTGTATGACAACATGGCTCAAGATTAACATACAACTCTGCCCCTTTTGGATCCTCGATACAATTTGTTAATGCTTCTATTTCCGCGTGCTTATCTCCAAATTTTCTATGGAAGCCTTTACCAATGATTTTATATTTACCTTTTATTTGTTTCACGATAATAGCACCAACCATAGGATTAGGAGATACAAATCCCATTCCTTGCGTCGCAAGTTCAATCGCTTCAAGCATAAATTCTTCATGTATTTGTTTTATATTCATTGTGACTTAAACCATCTTTAATAAATGTCCCATTTTATCTTTTTTTGTTTTTAAATAAGTTTTATTTCTTTCATCTGGACGTATTTCAATTGGAACTCTTTCAGTAATTTCTAGATCGTAACCTTCCAGTCCAACAATTTTTGTAGGATTATTAGTCATAAGCCTTATTTTTGAGACGCCAAGGTCTACAAGTATTTGCGCGCCTATACCGTAATTTCTTAAATCAGCTTTGAATCCCAATATTTGATTAGCTTCGACTGTGTCATAACCTTGATCTTGCAACGCGTAAGCTTTTAATTTGTTAATCAGTCCAATACCTCTTCCTTCTTGTCTCATATATAATAAAACCCCACGGCCTTCATTTTCGATTTTTTTGAGTGCTTCTTCAAGTTGACGCTTGCAATCACATCTAAGTGATGCAAAACAATCTCCTGTCAAACATTCAGAATGAACTCTTACCAAAATTGCTTCTTTTGTAGCGATGTCTCCTTTTATAATTACCAGATGCTCCTTGTCGTCTACATCATTTGAATAGCCGATTAATCTAAATTCTCCAAAACCTGTAGGCAATGGTATCTCTATTTCTCTGTGAACAAGTTTTTCACTTTGTCTTCTATATTTAATTAAATCTTCAATTGATATTATTTTCAAATTATGTTTTTTGGCGAAATCTTTCAATTCAGCTACTCGAGCCATTTCTCCATCTTCTTTGCTGATTTCGCATATAACACCAACAGCTTTGAATCCAGCCATGCTTACCAAATCAACTGCAGCTTCTGTGTGTCCAGCTCTTACAAGTACACCTCCTTTCTTTGCAATTAGGGGAAATATATGGCCTGGTTTAGTAAAATCATTAGGATTCGTTTCGTCTTTTGTAAGAGCTAGCAAAGTTTTTGCTCGATCAGTCGCAGAGATGCCTGTACTTGTAGTATTTTTGAAATCAATTGAAACGCTGAAATTAGTGCCTTTTTGATCAGTGTTTCGCGAAACCATTGGTTCTAAATGTAATTTGTCAGCAATTTCTTCAGTAATAGGTGCGCAAATAAGTCCTCTAGCCTCTTTTGCCATAAAATTTACAGCCTCTTTTGTTACTTTTGCGGCTGCCATGATGAGATCCCCTTCATTTTCACGATCCGCATCATCAACAACAACGACCATTTTACCGGCTTTGATATCTTTTATAGCGTCTTTTATACTGGAAAACATTTTAAAGAGAAATTCTTAACATTTTTGTTACTTTTGCATCGCCGACTATATCTTTTACAATTTTTTCAGGATCTTTCACGAAATTTTGTGTCAAAAGAGCGTTTTCTTCTCTAAATTTTCTCTCCTTTCCTGTCATAATTTTATCCCAGATTGCTTCAGGCTTGCCTTCGTTTTTTAAATGTTCTGTCCAGATTTCTTTTTCTTTTGCCACCGCTTCGCTTGTTATCTCATCAGGTGAGATAACAGACGGACTGGATGCTACAACTTGCATACATAAATCTTTTGCCAAGTCTACAGAGCCATTACTTATTGCAACCACTGCCGCTAGTTTACCGGTTGAATGTATGTATGAGCCAATATTTTCTCCTTCAATGAACTCAGCGCCAAGTAATTGCAAATTTTCACCCATTTTGACTATAGCTTCATTAATTTTGTTTTGCATTTCATTTGTTGATTTGCCATCTAGTAGTTCTTTTGCAATACTTTGTGCCAAGTCTTTGAAATCAGAATTTTTTGCAACGAAATCAGTTTCACACGCCAACTTGATTATAGAAGCTTTGCTTCCTTGAATTTCTATAGCTATTACGCCTTCATTTGTTGCTCTATCCGCTTTGTTGGCAGCTTTCAATCCTCCTTCTTTTCTTAGCCATTCAATTGCCTTTTCTTGATCTCCATTGCTTTCTTCAAGTGCTTTTTTACATAGTGAAAGTGATATACTCGTTGTATCTCTCAGAGTTTTGATTTGGTCTATCGTTATAGTCATTTTGATCGAATTAGTTATTAGTTTTTATCAGTGCTTTGTTGCGATGTAGATGACGAGGGTAAAATTGTTGTTTTTTTACGGAACAATTGCAAGTTGATTTTTTGTATCAAAGCTCCGATTTGTGGAATGAGAAATTTTTCTCCTGATAACGCTTTGAAAATCAAATATATATGTCCAGCCATTACAGCAATAACGGCTACAAACAATAGAAAATCACCAAGAAATCTTGGAAGTATTTGCAGAATAATTCCAAGCATAAAAAGTAATACAAAATCTGCTACAGCCAAAACAAGTCCCTGTTTGATATGAAAATCTATATATTCGTCTTTTTTGTCCTGAGTTATCGGTATAAAAACTAAAAAACTCATATAAGCAATCGCTGCCATGAGTTTTTGCTCTGGAGTCAGATCGTTGATGATTTGCCTTGCTTCTTTGATTGATTCTGGAGATATTGGTTTAGAACTATTTGTTGCTTGCGATTGTTGTGGTAGAGACGCAGTTGTAGTGCTGTTCGTTTGATTCTCGTCTACAATTTCCTGTATTTGATTTGGAGTAACCTGTGCTTTCTCTTCATTTTCAGTATCTATTTCAATTTCAGTTATTTGATTGGCTACGTTAATGATATTTGCTCGACTTGTGTTGCTAACCAAATCAGGCTTGATCACAGATTTTTGTTCTTGTTCAACCGGACCAAGTTCTGGTTTCTTTGGCTCTTCATTGCTAGCTGGATTCTGAGTTTCAAATATATTTGGTGTAGGAGAATCAGCCATTTATTGAAAATTTAAAATTTGTGAAGGAAAAATTTATTTTTTTGCTAAATCTTTACCTTTTAAGTAACTATCTCTAAGGTGATCTATAATATACTGAAGAGATTTCACTGAATCGTCATTTGCAGGTATGATATAATCAATTCCAGTTGGATCGACATTTGTATCTGTTATAGCGATCACAGGAATATGTAATTTCTTAGCTTCTTTGACAGCTATCGCTTCTCTTTTTACATCCGTGACAAATATCGCGTGAGGCAATTTGGATAGATCTTCTACTCCTCCTAGCGCGTTTTCCAGTTTTTCAATTTCTTTCTCCAGCATTACAACCTCTTTTTTGACATACTTTTCTTCAAGCTGACCGTTTTCTTTTTCTTCTTTTAATTTTTTGAAATATCGTATTCTGGATTTTAAAGTCTTAAAATTTGTAAGTAGGCCCGGAAACCATTTTGAGTCGATATAAGGAAGTTCACATCTCTTTGCTGCCCTGGAAATCATAGTTTGCGCTTGCATCTTTGTGTTGACAAAAAGCAGAACCTTGCCTTCCTTGCCAAGTGATTCAACGAAATCCATTGCCTTGATTAGGTGTATATAAGTCTGTTCCAAGTCAAAAATATGAATCCCATTTTTTTTGAGATGTATATATTGTCTCATTTTCGGATGCCATCTGTAAGTTGGGTGTCCTAAGTGCATTGCATGTTCCAACATGTCTTTCATGTCTGACTTGGAAATTTTGTCTATTGTAGCTTCAGTCATAATTTATTTAATATTTAAGGCTTTTATCATGTCAAAATTACTTAGAAAAGTCAAAAAAATCAAGTGAATTGTTGTTGTGAACGAAATGCTATTGTGGATACTATGTTATATGTATATACTAATACTAGTAAATTTGATAATAAATCATGCTGAGTGATCAAATAATATCGATTACGGATTTGAGGCAAAATGCCACTCATATTATAGATGATGTCAAAAATAATGAGAAAATTATTGTAATTCATAATACGCCAAAAGCTGTAATTATTGATGTGGAAGATTATGACGAGTACAAAAAAATGTCTGAATACAAAGAATTGTTTGAAAATATGCTTTTTTTGATTAATAACCCTTCTTTGAATTTTTTAAAAGATGAACCTGACTTGTATGAATGAAATGTTTTTTAAATTTGGAGATATTGTTCTTATTAATTATCCTTTTTCAGATCTTTCGAATTATAAAAAAAGACCATGTTTGGTGTTAAAAGAGACTATGGAAGATATATTGGTGGTTTTTATAAGTTCGGTATTAAGCAATAAAAATCAAAATGATTTATTGATTAAAAAAGATGCATTAAATAATTTAGTTATGGATTCTGTGTTAAAAATTTACAAAATGAATAATATTCATAAGCAATTGATCGATAGAAAGCTTGGTGTTTTAAATATGGAAAATAAAGTTATTGTAAAAACTAAATTGATTGGGATGATGAGTGATTTGGTATGATTCGATTGTCAAGTGAAGGTTGAAACAGTTTCATTATTAATAGTTTATACTTAAAAAAAATTAATATATAATAGCAGATTTCAACCAATGCCCAATTCAAGCATAGAAACATTTCGTGGTGAAATTAGAAATTGTGATAATGAACTTTTGAAAATTTTGAAAAAAAGATTCAAGCTTTGTTTGAAGATAAAAAAAATAAAGGATCGAATGAGTCTTCCAACAAAACAGCAGAGCGTAGAAGATCAGTTGAGACTTTTTTGGCTGTCGCAAGAGGATGATATTTTGAGCTCTGATTTTTTGGAAAAACTTCTTGATGTTATTTTAGATCAATCAAGAAAACTGCAGGATTCTTGATTGTCATTCCAGACCACAACGTGGCCACTTTGCGGCCTGATCTGGAATCCAGTAGGGTAAATTTGTTTGTATTTCAAGTGAGAACAATGTTTCAAGGCTATCGCAACATAATGAGTAAGTCTAATTCCTAGATCCCAGACTGAATCTGGGATGACAATCAATAAAGTGAATAAGTTACAAATAGCAGTGAGCAGTTAGGATCTTGGCAAAAAATAAGACAGCTCCCTTGCACTATCTTTTGCTTTATCTTCTTTGTTGCAAATGTAGTCATTTATCTCGATAAACTCCCACATCTGAACGAAAGAATCTAAAACAAAATCTAGCACAATTTAGGTACCTTATTTTTTGCCAAGATCCTTACTTGGAATCGCATTGAATTAATTTATAATATTTGCTATAATCAAACGAAAAGTAAATTTATTTTTTGAATAACCAAAATACAAACAACGAAGTGAAAATTAGTATCATGTTACCTACAAATGGATATTTTTTGTCTGGTATACGTGATTTTACTATGACTTTGGCTCGTAATATGACAGGATTCTCCGATAAATGGGCACATAGATTCCAAGTTGTGGTTGATGAGCTTGTAAGTAATGCTATAGAACATGGATGCACTGAAGGAGATGAGGTTAAAATCATTTTTATTGCGAAACAAGGTGAAAGTTTGCAGATAGTCGTGGAAGATTCAGGAAATATTGAAGATAAAATTACCGCACAGCAAATGGAACAGATTATGAAAAATAAAATAGAATTTTTTGCAAAACAGCAGTTTATGGGTATTCGCGGCAGGGGACTTGCTCAGATTGTATATCCTTGGTCAGATGAGGTGACTTTTGAAAATACTGAAACTGGCGGAATTCGTGTGAAAGTGATAAAATACTTAAAGAATGGTGAAAACTTGGATTCAAAAATGAATTTAAGGAAAGAAAATATTACTGAAAACATAAGTTTAGAAGCAATAAAGTAACAATTTAAAATTCAAAATTCAAAATTTTTAAAATGACAGACGTACAAATTACAATTCAAGATTTGACATCAACAGATCCAACTGTGAGTGCTAAACAGATTACAATAGTTGGACAACTAGATGAAAGCAATATAGATAACAAGGCTCAGGAAATTTATAAAATAATTGAAGCTTTGAATCCGGGTCAGAAGTTGAATATTGTTTTTGACTTTGCTGGGCTGGATTATATGAATAGTAAATCTATTGGTTATATGACTGATTTTTATAGCAAAATTACATCAAATGGTGGCAAAATATGTATCGCAAAAGCAAAAGAAAATATTCTTGATATACTTAATGTAGTTGGTTTAACGCAACTGATCACTTGTTATAGCAACATAGACGAAGCAAAAGCTTATGTAGCAAGTTAAATTGGAAGTTTTTTATACTCCAGGCACTTCAAATTTTGAGCACATTTCTTCAACTTCTGCTCTTATTTGTTGAAGCTTAGCTTTGTCAGAATGATTTTTTAAAGCTTCAACAATCCATTTGCCTATTTTTTTCATCTCAGTCTCTTTCATGCCTCTGGTAGTTGCGGCAGGCGTGCCAAGCCTGACTCCGCTTGGTCTGAGTGGCGGATTTGGATCGTCTGGGATTACTTGCTTGTTTAATGTGATAGAAACTTCATCTAGGCTATGTTCAGCTTCTGTTCCGTCTAGTCCAAAACTTTCAACTGTGTTCATTACCATCATGTGATTATCTGTACCGTTTGTAATCAGCTTTGCTCCGTTATCCATTAATGTTTTAGCAAGAATTTGTGCATTTTTTAAAATTTGAGTTGCGTATTCTTTGAATTCAGGTTGCAATGCTCTTTGTAAAGTAGTTGCAATTGCAGCAATGCAATGCATGTGAGGTCCACCCTGAAGGCCTGGGAATACCGATTTGTCGATAATTTGAGCGTATTTTTCTTTACACATTATCATTCCGGCTCTTGGTCCGCGAAGACTTTTGTGTGTTGTTGTTGTGACAATGTCAAAGCCGTAATCAAATGGATTTCTCATTACTCCTCCTGCTATCAGCCCTCCGATATGCGCAACGTCAGCCATTGTAATCGCGCCCACTTCGTCAGCTACCTTTTTGAAGTCAGCGTAATCATAATCTCGCGGGTATGACGTGTAGCCACAAAGTACTATTTTTGGTTTTGTTTCTTTTGCGACTCTCATCAATTCATCGAAATCTATTCTTCCTTTTTCTTCAGGATGCGTTTTGTACCTTACAAAGTTAAAAATTTTACCCATGTGAGATACAGGATGTCCGTGTGTGAGGTGTCCTCCGTGTGAAAGGTCCATTCCGAGTACCGTGTCTCCGGGTTTCAAGAAAGCCAAATAGACAGCTTGATTCATTGGAGAGCCAGAAAGTGGCTGTACATTTGCATGATCACATCTGAAAAGTTTTTTAGCTCTTTCTATCGCGAGTGATTCAACTATATCTGTGAATTGCTGTCCTCCGTAATATCTTTTGCCCGGATATCCTTCAGCGTATTTATTTGTAAGTATCGAGCCGTTTGCGGCGAGTACTTCCGGATAGGTGTAATTTTCAGAAGGGATGAGTTCGATACCTTTTGTTTCGCGTAATTCTTCGCCTTTGATAGCATTATAGACATCTGGATCGTTTTTCCTAAGAAATTCCCAGTTTTTTATTACATTTTCATGCATGGATAAAAAATTATTTTTAAACTTTAGATTTCTAAATTATCAACAAGATCTTTTTATTCCAAGTGAAATATGTTTTCATATTAGGTGAAATCTTTCTTAGTCATAATATTGAAGACATATCAATACTTTCTGGCGATTGTAATTTTCTTTATCTGTGGCTTTTTTACAGCTCTTTTCTTTGAAAATCGAAGATCTACGAATTCAGAGTTGACCCTGAAAAAAGAAGTATACGTGGAAAATTCTGCGCTGATAGAAAGTGTTAATAAAGTTTACGCGTCTTCTGTAATAATTAAATCAATTGAGGGGAAAGTGCTTGGTTCTGGCTTTGTGTTTGATTATAATGGCGCTGTCATTACTGCCGCGCATGTTGTTTCTGATGCCAAGCCTCAATATATTGTGAAATTTGTTGACGGGACGGAGCTTTTTGCCAGTATGTCCAAAAAAGATTTTGAGCATGATCTTGCTATTTTGAAAATAGACGATGATTATGATTTCCAAGCTGTCAAAATTGACGAAGCTAATAATTTACAAATTGGGCAAAAGCTATTCGCCATTGGTTATAATACAAATATGGAATTTTCAGTTAGTGATGGTATTATTGGCGGCTTGGATCGGCAAATTGATGCATCGTCAGAAGATTTCACTTTATCTTTGAAAAATCTAATTCAGCTTGATCTCAATGCTTCTCTTGGAATGAGTGGAGCGCCTGTTTTTAATTTAAACGGAGAGCTTGTTGGCATGATCAGTGCTGTTTCAAAAAACACAAATGGCGCTGTCTTTGCTTTGAAATCCATTGATATTTTAAATACAGCAAAGTAATTTATGTATGAGCTTTGCCCATAATACATAATACTTACACCTAATCCCTAAAAAAGCCCAGGTGGTGAAATTGGCAGACACGCTACCTTGAGGTGGTAGTCCTCGAAAGGGGATGGA
The DNA here is from genome assembly GCA_964511025.1 of uncultured Candidatus Peribacteria bacterium. Classification (GTDB taxonomy): domain Bacteria; phylum Patescibacteriota; class Gracilibacteria; order UBA1369; family GWF2-33-10; genus CAZEDK01. Next base: position 16,108 of record CAZEDK010000024.1, read on the forward strand.
GGTTCAAGTCCTCTCCTGGGCACCAAAAAAACGCTGTATTGTGTTTTTCTTCATTTTGGTGTAAAATTAAAAGATTGAGTAAATAATCAAATTATGGCCTCCCTAGCAGATTTAATTTTAAAAGACTGGGCAGAAGCAGAAGAGAATAAGCGTCGCGAAGAAAAAGAACAACGCGTAGCTGCCATCGAAGCAGCAAAATTATTAGAGCAGGAAGCGGAAAAATCGCGCATTGATGGACTGCGAAAATCAATCAATCTAATTGATGCCCAGATTAAAGAGGTAAGGTCGGTGTTGACTAACTTGCAATTAATAGTCGAGCAAGCGAAACGTTTGACTATTGATGCGCAAGAAACACAACGAAAATTAGACATTGAGAATAAGAAAGTGAATCAAGTATTTAATGACTCACGACTGTGTGAGCTTTTGGCACAACAGGGAATAAACTCTACTGCTGAACTATTGAAATCTGAAAAATATCGTGATGGAGAAGAAATAAAACTTATACTTTCATTAGGGGAAGCATTAAAAGAAAAACTTTTGGTAGCACGTGAGTCAGTTGAAGCAGTACGTATGGCACGAGATGAAGCCCAAACTTTTATTAAAAAATGTGGTGTTTCTTTAGAAAAACCTAACTATGTAAATATCGTGAGTATTTTGGAGACACTCATTCAAAATTTATCAAACGAACGAAAAAAAATATACTATCAAACACCGGAAGGACAAGAGTCAAAAATGCAGGAAATAAAAACTATTATTGTTGAACGATATAGCGGAAAAACCTACCTGTTGCTTGGTGATTTTATCGACCGTTATAATCTGGTTGATCCTAAAGATATTGCTAACGCCAAAGAATATGGAGAAGATTCGGTAAGAACAGCTTTAGTTGAAGTGTGGTCAGATCGTGTAGACGCTGAAGTAGAGAGAGGAAAAAAAGCGGCGCCAAATGTTCAGAGAGACATTGTAAAGATGGAGACTGATGGAAAAAAGGCCAAAGAAAGGTTAAAAGTAAAGCTAGAGAAAGATTGGACAGAACAAGAAGTGCGTGTTTATTGTGATGATTCTATATCTCGAAAAAAAGAACAAATGGATAAATTAAAGACGTTGGCGATAGCTGGTAAAATAGTTCTTGCCAGCACAAGAATTATTTTAAACGACAGGTTGACCAAGCAAATAACTATTGAACAATTAAGCTACCCACCCAATCACATCAGCATTAGCATTGCAGGTTACGACAAAGAAAGGAAAGCAGATTACAAGACATTGAAAGACAGCGAGCAAGAAGTGAGATTACTGACGAATGCAATAGATGTCAAGAAATCTGAAGAGGAAGGCTGGTTTAGTAGAAAAAAAAGAAAAATAGAAAAAGAATTGAATGTTTTAGAGCAACAAAAGCGGTCTCAGCAAGCAGCAATAGTGGCATTGAAAAAGCGAATAGAAGAAAAGAATAAGCGAGCAAGTGAAATTTATGCTTTATCTGACATAATCAACAAGGCCGAATTAGGAAGTCATATTGAGCGAAGAGAAATGACCGTACGTGCGTTAATGGATGATCTAGATTTAGAATTCTCAAAACTTCAGTGTGCAGAACTTGCACCGCAAGAGCAAGCAGTTTTTGATGAAAACTCAAGGCTAGAAAAGAAGCAAGAAGCAGCGAGCAAAGCTTACAAAGATTTTGTTTCAAAAAAATAAATGCTCAATTAATATTTTTGTGCCTATCAGGATTAAGATAACGCCACCTATTAATTCTGTTTTGTTGTCAAAATGCTTGTTGATAAAAGTTCCGAATTTTCCACCTAGCAAGCAAGCTATAAAAGTTATTAAGCCTATTGTCGTGATCGCTACATTTACAGTTGTTTCCAGACTATTAAGTGTTATGCCTGCAATTAATGCGTCCATACTTGTAGCGATTGCTAATACGAATATTGTTTTGTTGCTGAGAAAATTTTTCTTCTCAAGATTTTCTTCTTTGAAAGATGCAATTATCATTTTTGCGCCAATAATACTGAGTAAGCCAAAAGCAATAAAATGATCTATGGATTCAATTAAATCTTTGAAAGTAAATCCTATCTTGTATCCGATATATGGCATCAAAGCTTGAAAAACTCCAAAAACTACGGCAATTTTTAACAATAAAAAAATATTATTTTTATTTTTTATGCCTGCCGTAACTGATACTGCGAACGCATCCATAGCCAAAGCAAATCCGAGAAATATATTCGTGAACATTTTAAATGATTTTAGTCGCTGCTTTTTTTAGTCTTTCCATTATTGCTTGTCCTATACCTATCTCTTCAAAACTCTCTGAAATGATTATGTCTATATTGTTTTTATCAAATTTTCTAAGTGTGCGAAATAAATTTGATGCTATTTGTTTTGAATTTTTACTTGATCCCACTGCGATAATTAGATCTGCATTTTTGTAGCGTTTGGTGTTTTCGTTGGAACAAAGGACAGCGATTCTTTTGTTTTGAGATTTATATTTTTTAACAAGTTGGTCAAAAATCCCCCAACCCCCTTTATCAAGGGGGCTTTTCGTTAGTAGTATTAGTTTTGCATTTGGTGAATAATGCTTGTATTTCATTCCTGGGGATTTTGGTTGTGATTTGTTGTGATTTGCTATCTGAATTTTTTCTTTCAAAACACTTTCGATTTGTTCTTTGGAAATTGCCCCTGATCGTAAGATAGAAAAAGGCTTTGTTGATAAATCAATAACCGTAGATTCGAGTCCAAATTTGCAGTTGCCGCCATCAATTATTATTTCGATTTCGTTGCCGAAATCTTCAAAAACAGTTTGAGCGTCAGTTGGGCTGGGACGGCCTGATTTGTTGGCAGATGGTGCTGCGATGAATTTGCCGGAAAGTGCGATCAAATTCAAAGCGATTGCATGATTTGGCATTCTGATAGCTACTGTGTCCAGATTGGCAGTTGTTTCTTTTGGCACTAGTTTTTTTGCTTTTAAAACAAAAGTTATAGGTCCAGGCCAGAATTTTTTTGCAAGAATATAGCTTTCTTTTGGAATATTTTTTGCAAGCTTTTTAAGGTCTTCAATTTTTGAAATATGCACAATTAACGGATTGTCAGACGGTCTACCTTTTGCCTTAAAAATTTTTTTAATCGCTTCCGGATTCAGCGCGTTAGTCCCAAGTCCATATACTGTTTCAGTTGGAAAGGCTACAAGTTTGCCTTTTTTAATGAGGTTTGCAACTCTTTTGAGTTCTAATATATCTGGATTTTTTTTGTTTATTTTAATAATCATTTTTTAAAAAAAATTGTGTCATTTAGCGTTAAACCTTCCTCATCCCAATAATATAAGTCTCTCTACTCCTATCCCTACAAGCTTTTGGCTTAAAGCATGATACTTTTTTAAATATTTTTCTGGTTTCGTTTAGAATTTTTGGAAAATCTTCACCTTGAAATATTTTCATTACTAAATTGCCATTTGATTTTAAGTATATTTTACAAAGTTCAATAACTCTTTCACATAATTCTTCTGATCTAGCGCAGTCCACATCATGGACACCGGAAGTATTTGGCGCCATATCGGAGCTAATTAAATTGAACTGCCTTGTCTCAGATAAAATTTCTTCAATTTTTTCATCATCGTAAATATCACACTCGAATGTTTTTACATTTGCTAGTTTGAGATTATCAACTTTCTGTAAATCTATTCCAACACAAAACCCTTTTGGTCCTATCGTTTTTGATAAAAATTGAAGCCAACTACCGGGTGCACAGCCTAAATCAAGTACTTTATCAGAAAATTTTATTATATGAAATTTATTTTGAATTTCCTCAAGTTTGAAAACACTTCGAGCTGCATATCCTTCTTTTTTTGCTTTATAAAAATATTTGTCGTTGACTGTAAAAGCTCTTGGCAATTTGGAAATTTTAAATTTTTAACTTCATATCTCTAGAGTAAGTTTAATAAGTCTTCACTAGTGAGTTCAAGATCAGCAAGGATACTTTTCAAAAGACCTTTTCCTGAAATAATCGGGAGTTTTGGCATCTCTAAACGCTTACTTGTAATTGTTGTATGCCTATGAATTTTTCTTGAGATATGTTTCGTTCTTTCATTTGTTCAACTTCTAAGCATAAATTAATAGCTTCTGATATTCGTTCATATAGATCTGGAAGCGATTTTGCTTGAGTGTGGCATCCGGGCAAGCTTGGAGCTTTCCCTAAGTATATCCCATCTTCATCTTGTGTTATTAGAACTGTAAAATTATATGTATGCATTGTATTTTTTGTAAGGCAACTTTGATTTTAGTATAAAACAACAATTTTCTCTAGCAAATATTACATTTCAACTGTACAAAATATACGTCAGTAGGATCATAAGCGCCATTTTAAATTTTCACTCATTTCTTTTGAAATATTATTTGGCCATGCATTTCCTGGGAAATTTTCTTTGGATTTTATAATTTTATAATTAAAGTGGTTTTTTTCTTGGCACTCCAACTTGTCTTGGAAATTTTTTATCATTTTCAGCAATTTTTTCAATTATAATAATTGCTCTTGACCCAAGATCATTTTCTAAACTGTATTTGTGAATCTTAATTATCTTTGCATGTAAAATTTTCAAAGCATTTTGTGATTTATTAATTTCTTCTTCGAAATTAGGTCCTTTGTATGCAAAAAATAAGCCTTTTACTTTTAAAAACGGGATTGAATATTCTAACAAAGTTGGAAGTTCTGCTAATGCTTTTGCTGTGACGTAATCAAATTTTTCTCGAAAATCTTTTTTATGTGCTATTTCTTCAATTCTGCCTGTTATAGTTTGCAGATTTTTCAGTTTTAGCTTTTTGATTATGTCATTTAAGGTATCAATTTTTTTCTTAGTTGAATCAAGTAGAGTTGCTTGAAGTTTTGGAAAGCTAATTGCAATTGGAATTCCAGGTAAACCTCCGCCGGTTCCCAAATCTAATAAATTTTGTCCGCTTATAGGTTTCAGTAGTTCTGTAATAGCAAGACTATCTGCAATTTGTTTATCTTTGACTTGATGTTCTTCGTTTTTCGAAATAAGGTTTAGCTTTTGATTATATTCTATGAGTAATTGTATGTATTTATCTATTTTTTGACGCATATCGGTAATTTTATTTAGGAGCCGTAACGAAATAACTTTCACACCTAAGGCGCATAAAGCATTCATCTTTGACTTTTTTTCAATCATGAAATTCTCACTGTAGCTAAGCTAGACTTCCAATTTCATTCAATCAAAAAAGCCAAATCTAAACACTTTCTATCACCTTATCTGTATAAGTTATTTCGTTACGGCTCCTTAAATATAATAGATATCTTTATACTTTCCAAATTTATGCTAGAATTTTAATAGTAGATTCTGTTAGAATATACGGAACAAAACTCTAATAATGAATAATTTAGCTTTGCTTGTCGTACTGGGTGTAGTTATATCAATTCCTTTAGGACTTTATGCTTTTAGGTATTATATGAACTTTAAACGTTCTATGAGTATGGTTTTTTTACTTGTAAAAGTGCCTAGAGTTGAGGACGAAAAGGAATCCCAGAAAGAAAAAGATCGTTTTAGTTCTAGCTCTGAATTCAAAGAAGTGATTGGTGGAATGGAACAGTTTTTTGATAATTTGTATACCATATTTGAAGAAGAGTGGAAATATTGGTTTTTGGGGCAAGAATTTTTATCATTTGAAATTGCCGCTTTTGATGGAGCTATTAATTTTTACATTGTTTGTCCTAAAAATATGCAAAGCTTGGTGGAAAAACAGGTTACAAGTTTTTATTCAGAGGCGCTGGTGGAACAGACGGATGATTATAATATTTTTAAGCCAAATTCAAAAACAGCTGGACTGTATATGCGATTTACAAATAGTCCATGGTTCCCTTTCAAAAGTTATCAATTTACGCAAAGTGATCCTCTTAGTTCGATTACAAATGTTATGTCAAAATTCGCAAAAGATGAGGGTGCTGTAATACAGATAATGGTGCGTCCGGCAAGAGATGGCTGGCAAGCCAAAGGACGCAGTTATGCTGCTAATTTATTTTCAAAAGGTTCGGAGGAAAAATTAGGATCAACTCCTATTCAAAAACTTTTGAGTCCATTTTGGAAAATGTTTAGCATAATATTTTATGGTGTTGAAGAAACACATAAGATGGAAAATTATGATCAACAATCGAATATGACTAGAACGACACCTGGTGTTGATGAAAAAGTGAAAGCTATAGAAAATAAATGTAGAAAAATTGGTTATGAAACGATTATTCGTATAGTGACAAGCGCAAAAACACATAGACAAGCAAAAGCTCATCTTTCTGATGTAAAAAGTTCATTTTCACAGTATTCGACTACTGATAACAATAGTTTAACTTATACAAAATGGTGTTCAGAGAAACTTGTGGTTGTAAATTTTATCTATCGTCATCTGAAACGTAATTGGCTACAGAGATTATTTCAAAGACGTATGATATGTTCTTCTGAAGAATTGGCATCACTCTTTCATTTTCCAAGCATTAGATATAATAAAGCGCCAGGTATCAACTGGCTTAAATACAAAATTGCTCAACCGCCAGACAATCTTCCGGAAAAAGGTTTACTGCTTGGTCATAATCATTACAGAGGAGTTACAACACCAGTTTATATGAATAATGAAGATAGGTTTAGACATTTCTATGTTATTGGACAGACTGGTACAGGTAAGTCATCTATATTTCAGGCTATGGCAAGACAAGATTTTCGAGAAAAAAGAGGATGTGCTGTTATTGACCCTCATGGATCGCTCGTGGAAGATTTATTGCCATTTGTTCCAAGAGAGAGGGCGGATGAAGTGATTATATTTAATCCGGCTGATCTTGAGCGTCCGCTTGGTATTAATCTTCTTGACGCAAAAGGTGACGATGAAAAAGAAAAAGTGGCGCAGGATTTACTCAGTATCATGATTAAGCTTTTTAATGAAGAAATATTCGGACCTCGTATTCAGGATTATTTCCGTAATGGTGTACTGACTTTGATGGCTCCTGAAGATGAAGATGAAAAAGGCACCATAGTTGATATTGTGCGTTTATTTACTGATAGCGCTTATGAAAAACATATGGTGGCTATGGTAAAAAATCCTGTTATTAAAAATTTTTGGACAAAACAAATGGCGCAAACAGGTCAAAGGGAAAAACAAGAGATGATACCTTATTTTGCTGCGAAATTTGGTGCTTTTATTACGAATAAAATGATGCGTAATATTCTTGGACAGCAGAAATCAGCTTTTGATGTGCGTAAAGCTATGCAAGAAGGTAAATTGATGTTTTTCAATCTATCAAAAGGTATGACTGGCGATTTTAATGCGAAATTACTTGGTATGTTACTTACTACAAGCATACAAAATGCAGCCCTAGCTCGTGAAACTATGGCCAAAAGTGAGAGAAAAGATTTTTTCTTGTATATAGATGAATTTCAAAACTTTATTACGCCGGCTATAGAATCAATTTTGTCTGAAGCGCGTAAATATCGTTTAGGGCTTTGTTTGGCGCATCAGTATATCAAGCAGCTGGAAGGGGACGATCCAAAATCGCCATCTCCAATCAAAGAAGCTGTGTTTGGTAACGTAGGTACTATGATGTGTTATAAGATTGGTTCTCAAGATGCGGAATTTATGGAAAAAGAAATGGCACCGGTTTTTTCACAGCAGGATTTGATTAATATTGACAAGTTCAAAGCTGTTATGAAATTAAGTATTGACACCCAGCCAAGTCGTCCTTTTAGTATTACTCCTCTTAATCCTTATTTAGAAGCAGGCGATAAACATATTGGAGATGCTTTGAAACAATTATCAAGATTGAAATACGGTCGTGATGTTGAATTTGTTGATAAAGAAATATGTAGAAGAATTGGACTTGTATAGGTATGGAAATATTACCAAATAAATTCTTATAAGAATCAAGCTTTAGTTCAGGTTAAAGGCTTTATTTTGTGATATAATTCATAGATAGCTTTTAGCTCTGAGCTGTTAGCTGTGAGTGAAAGAAAAAAATAAAAACAAAAAAATGGGACTTTATAAAATAGATTTAAAACTTAGAATTGTTGCATCATTACTTTTTTCAATTGTATTTTTTTTGGGTTCTAGTGTGGAAGTTTACGCTTCATATACTGATGAATATACGATAACGGCTTATTATTCGCCTTTGCCTGGTCAAAGTTTTTATATTACAGGTTCGTATGATGGCGATAGAAAGTTGAATGGCAATGGTACGAATGGAGCTTGTGGAAAACAGGTCTATCCCGGCCTTATTGCTGCGCCATCTACGTTTGAGTTTGGTACTAAGATTGATATTCCAGGTTTTGGTACTGGCAGCGTTTGTGATCGAGGGGGTGCGATACAGAATAAAAGGCTCGATATTTGGCTTGGATTTGGACAGGAAGGATTGGAGCGGGCTATGACTTGGGGTAAAAGAACTGTTTCAATTACGATTTATGATAAGCAGGAGAGTAGCGTTATTTCAGAATTGGTATATTTTGATTTAGCGCAAGATACGCAAAAATATATTGATATGATACTTGAGGCTATTCAAAATTCTTATAATAGCTATGGGCAAGATTCAGAGGAAGCTGTTGAGTATTTCGACAAAAATTCTGAAAAAGATTTAGAACTTTTAAAACTCAATGCGGATTTATATGAGGAGCCAAAATATATTAGTAGCGAACTGAGTCTTGGAGCAAGTGGTAATGATGTTGTTTGGTTGCAGCAACAGTTGACAAAATTTGGCTATCTTCGGATAGCTGAGCCAACCGGTTATTTTGGAGAAGTGACTGAACATGCGCTACTTAAGTTTCAACTGAAAACAGGCATAATATCTGATGAAAATGATGCCGGCGCAGGTGTTTTGGGTGTAAAAACAAGATCATATTTTAATAATTTGCTTGAAGAGAGGCTAGATGTCAAAACTGCAATAGCTATGAAACGAGAGTCTTCAGCTCCAGCTGTGTTTTTGACTAGCGAGTTAGATTATGGCCAAAATAGTGATAACGTGAAATCTCTTCAAGAATTTTTGCAAGCGCTTGGTTATTTCAAAGGTACATTTATAAGTACTTATTATGGCAATGCAACAAAAGAAGCAGTTATTGCTTTTCAGATCGACAAAAAAATTATATCAAAAGCCACCGATAGTGGAGCTGGCAGGGTTGGACCGAAGACATTGCAGGTAATAAGTGGGATGTTGTAATCAAAATTTTTCTGATTGTGAATCTATATTTTTTGCGCTAGCCTATGGACTGTAGAACTTTTATCTATGTACAAAAAAGAAAAAAATTACGCTTTTATTGATAGTCAAAATGTGAATTTGGGAATACGAAGATTAGGCTGGAGATTAGATTTTAAAGAGTTTATGATATATCTACGTGATAAGTATTATGTAGATATTGCATATATTTTTTTAGGATATCTTCCTGAAAATCAAGATTTTTATAAAATACTTAAGAAGCAGGGATATAACTTAATATTTAAAGAAATTACGAAAGACCATGATGGTAATATTAAAGGAAATGTTGATGCAGAATTAGTTTTGCAGGTCATGATAGACTATCATATATACGATAAAGCGATTATAGTTTCAAGTGATGGAGATTTTACATGTCTTGTAAAATATTTACGAAAAAATAATAAATTGAAAAGGGTTATTACGCCTAATATTGATAAATGCTCTGTGTTGCTTAAGAGATCTGCAAGTGGTTTATTGGTTCCTTTGAACGATTTGAGGGAAAGGTTACAGTACGAAAAAGGGCCCTATAAGCACTAAACTCTTATAAAGACCTTTTTCCTGGTGATTACTCTCATTATATATATATAATACTTAAAAATCAACATTTTATGGAAAACATAATGGAAAAAGTTGTTTCTCTCTGCAAAAGAAGAGGCTTTGTTTACCCAGGCTCTGAGATATATGGAGGATTAGCTAATACATGGGATTACGGACCGTATGGAGTTTTGCTAAAAAATAATATTAAACAGCAGTGGTGGAAAACTTTTGTACAAGAGCGTGATGATATGGTTGGACTTGATGCCGCAATTTTGATGAATCCAAAAACGTGGGAAGCCTCGGGGCATGTTTCTAGTTTTTCAGATCCATTGATGGATTGCAAGAATTGTAAAGAAAGGGTTAGGGGAGATAAAATTTTGGAAGAGCGTTTTGGTGTGGAAGTTGTTGCAGGTAAATCTTTGAAAGAAATAAGCCAGATGATAGATGAAAACAAAATTCCTTGTCCGAAATGTGGTAAATCTAATTTTACTGAAGCTAGAAGCTTCAACCTTATGTTCAAAACTCATCAAGGTGTAGTAGAAGACAGCTCAGCGCTTGTTTATCTTCGTCCTGAAACAGCTCAAGGTATATTTGTGAATTTCAAAAATGTAATTGATACATGTAGAGTCAAAGTACCGTTTGGTATAGCTCAGATCGGTAAAGCTTTTCGTAATGAAATAACTCCGGGTAATTTCACTTTCCGTACTCGTGAATTTGAACAGATGGAAATAGAATTTTTTATAAAACCAGGGACTGAGAAAGAATGGTTTGATCATTGGTGTAATGAGTCTATGAATTGGTTTATGAATTTAGGTGTTTCAAAAGACAAATTGAGATTCCGTGAACATGAAAAAGATGAATTGAGCCACTATTCAAGTATGACAAAGGATATTGAGTTTAAGTTTCCATTTGGAAAAGCGCAGAAAAAAGATAAAACTAAGGAAGTTATAGAAAATTTAGAAACATGGGGAGAGTTGGAAGGTATTGCTTATAGAGGTTGTTTTGATCTTTCGCAACATGCTAAGTTTTCATGGCAAAAACTTGAATACAGAGATCCGATTACAAATGAAGTATATGTGCCACAAGTTATAGAGCCATCTTTTGGTGCTGATAGAACTGTATTGGCTTTTTTAATTAATGCATATCAGGAAGAGGTTTTGTCAGAGGAGGATATAAGAACTATTATGAAATTTCATCCGAAAATCGCTCCAATCAAAGTTGCTATTTTCCCTTTGCAGAAAAAATTAAATGAAAAAGCGATGGAGATTTATAATATGTTGAAAAGAGATTTTATGTGTGAATATGATGATTCAGGTTCAATTGGTAAAAGATACAGAAGACAAGACGAAATAGGTACGCCTTTTTGTATTACGATAGATTTTGAAACTGAGTCTGACGAATCTGTTACTATAAGGCATAGAGATTCTATGCAGCAAGACAGGGTTCCTGTTGCTCAGTTGAGGGGATGGTTACAGGAGCAGCTTTGATGTGACAAACAGCCCATAAGAAATTTATCAATTGCAAAGGGCCTCCAACACTCCCAGCTACAAATTCGCGTGGTTCTTCAGGATTGTTTTTGCAATGTTCAAATGTCTCTCGAAGTACTTCTGGTGCTGTTGTTGCAGCGGCATGTCCTCCATATAGTTCGCCAGTCATAGATAATTTCATGTCTTCTAATTGCTGGAAGCCATTTTCACTTGTGCAGATTCTTATAAATTCTTTTATTCCTTTCTCAAGTATTAATTTGAACCTGTAATCACTTTGAGATATTTCATTTGGACACTCGGCTAATTCTTGATCTGTTATTGTAATTGCAATTTTACCTGTTAGGATCGCAAATAGAACAAGTAAGATGCCAAAAGCATTATGGGTGCAAAGTACTAAATCTTTGAAAATATGTTCAGGTACTCCAAGCGCTTCGAAAGCTCTTTGAATTGTATCATCTGTAAATATTTTTTTATCATTTGCTACTCCATGAAATCTGTCTGCTATACTATGACTATTTTCCTGTTGCGACCATCCTTTGATTTCAATATATTCTTCAGTAGATGCTACATTTTCAAAGAGATCTAAACCAATTCCACTTGCGTTCGGGCAGCATAGTGAAATAGTGAACCACTCATGTCCGTCTATTGGTGTTTCCGCTCTGATTGATTTCGCTAATTCTTTGAAAAACTCTTGATCTGATTGTCTAGTTTTTTGATGTTGTCGATATTTTTCGACTAACGAAGGTGGATTCCAACCACGACTATATTTCAAACTCATCAATCTGGAAAATGCTGCTGCGTATATTGCTGCTTCTTTTACCTCATCGATATTTATATTCAAATTTTCAAATAAATTCAGCAAACTTCTCTCAATAACTCTCGACATACTTGGGCTTTTTTCAGTATCTTTTATTTCTTGTACAATTTCAGCAGGAATTACAGTTTTTGCTAGTCTTTGGCTTGGAGACGGTGATTTCATGTCTTCCATGTATTCTATAGTGACTAGTAGTCCATTATTAGTGACGTCATCTTTGATATTTTGGCAAATTCTTTGTATGCTTGGTTGAGAATTGGACATTGAAATTGTTGTAGACCATTTTGTGCAATTTAGTACCGCGCTTTGTTCTCCAAGTAAGCTTGTGACTCTTTCGCGAATTTGAGCGGAAACTTGTTGATAAATTCTTTTTTGATCTTCTTCAATATAAGCTTGAATGGGTGGTTCTACAAAATCTATTGATTCTGTATTTATAGATTCTGATGTGTTGAAGCCTAACCTGTCTTCTGTTAATTCGTGTGCTAAATTTGAAGTGATTACAATTTCTGATAATACAAAATTAGCATCTATTTCTAAACGCTTTCTTATCACTGCGACAATCCTGGCAGAGCTTTCTTCTATTAGATTTTGAATATTATTCTTTTTTCCTGGAAACCATCTTTCACCATCCATGAGTGTGACGTATGGCGTATTAGCTTGTGTTTCCATATTGATTTTGGAATAGATATTATTCTACTACAAAAATAAAATTTGTGAAGCTCTTTTACCATAACTGCTCACCAGTTCAAGTTACCCCCCCTTGATCCCACTCTCTTCCTGAAAAAATTGTGTATAACGTTGCGGTATATCTGAAGTTTTTTGTGTAGTGATAGCGAAGTGAAGCTTGTTTTGCACTGTTGCAAAAAAGTTTTTCGTAATTTCAGAGTTAAGATCATAATCAATGAAATATTTTTTATCAAAATGATGTCCGTTTTTGAGTCGCTCATCATCCAAAGCAAAACCTTTGATAATATATTCCCGCAAAGTTTTGGTCGCCCAAATACGAAATTGCGTCGCCTCATGAGAATTTACACGATAGCCAACTGAAATAATGGCATCGAGACTGTAAAAGTTCGTGAAATAATTTTTACAGTCTTCGGCAGTTATTCGAATTTTTCGAATAACTGAATCTTCGCTTAACTCCTTGCTTTTAAAAATTTCTTTGAGGTGATAATTGACGGTGTTCGTTGTAATGAAGGATTTCGCCATTACTTAAAATTTCTAGAATTGGGATAAAAGTTTCGTGAAATTTTGGTATGTCCATGGTTTTTATTTAATTATGGTATTTTGATTATATCTTATATTTATACTTTGTAAACAAATTGTTTGTGAATACTTGAAGCAAAAAATATCTCTAAAAGAGATATTTCCTTATTTTGTTTGAGGGAGGGGCAAGAGGGGAATTAAAGGGGTG
>CAZEDK010000025.1:0-29052 GCA_964511025.1 uncultured Candidatus Peribacteria bacterium
GGGAGTTTATTAGAAAAGAAAGCTTGGTTAGTTTCTTTAAAGTGATTTTCAATAACCTGTCTCCCTCGATATGCTTTAATTGGTGCTGATTATGTTACGCCAGAATAGTAAAATGCTATTCTTTTTTGAAGATTGCAAAATCTAAAATTGATTAATTGTTTTGAAGTTTGTTAGTATTTTGTAGCTTTTATGTAGTAAGCTAAAAAATGACAATACACAGATTTTTTTTACCGCTTCAGAGCTTTCAAAAAGAGAGAATCATGCTTGATGATAATGATTTAATTAAGCAAATTTCTTTTGTTCTGCGTGCCAAACTTGGTGATAAAATGATTTTTCTTGATAATCAAGGTTATGAATATTTATCAGAATTAATTTCATTTTCCAAAAATAAAATTGAAGCAAAAATTTTAGAAAAAACTCTAAATAAGAATGAATCTGATTTGAATGTTGTATTGTATCAAGCAATTCCAAAGCAACTTGAAAAATTTGAATTAATTTTGCAAAAAGCTACTGAATTAGGCGTTAAGGCTATTGTTCCTATTATTACTGAATTCTGCCAAAGAGATTTTTTGCCTAAAAGAGATAGGCTTGAAAGGATTATAAAAGAAGCAGCAGAGCAGTCAGAGAGGGGACTAATTCCTCAACTTTTGCCTGAAATAAAGTTTGAAAAAGGACTTTCTCAGCTAGACAAAAAAGATTTGAATTTGTTTTTTTATGAGAGGGGTGAAGGGGAAGCTATAAGCTGCCCGCCAGAACGATGTCAGGCTGGTAAGCTATTAGCTACTAGTGAGGGGCCAAAAGCTAACAGCTTACAGCTAACAGCTAACAGCTCGAAAATTACTATTTTCGTGGGTCCAGAAGGAGGATTCAGTGGAAAAGAACTTGAATTAGTGAAATCTTATGGAGATAAAATTAAATTTATGTCACTTGGTCCTCGAATTTTGCGTACAGAAACAGCTGCTATTGCTGCAGTTGTAAAAATACTTCTTTAGTGCAGTCTATATTCAAAAATATACTTTTTATCCCGACGCAGTATAAATGTAGGGTTTCAGAAGGTTGCCCGTGATAAATTTCATCTCCTATAATTGGACAATTGATCGAAGCCAAATGTGCTCTAATTTGATGTCTTGCGCCTTTTTTGATGTAACATTTTAAAAATGTTGAATTTTGAATGCTTAATTTTGAATTTTTATTGTTTCTGTTAATTAATTCATATCTTGTTTCTGCTTTTTGAGGCTTTCCTTTATATCTTATTTTTTTGCCTTCGATCAAAGCTGCCATTTTTTTTGATGATTTGTGCACAATGTCATAATTGATAATTCCTTCTTTCCTTATTGGTAAATTTGAAATTTCTGCTATGTAAATTTTTTCTAAATTTTTATCATTTGTAAATTTATCAAAATTTTCTTTATTTTTTGCGAATAGTAATAATCCTGAGGCTTCGTTGTCTAATCTATAAAGTAATCCTCCTTCTTCTTTGTTATAACCTGCAAATTTAAAAAGTTCTGGATGATTTTTTTTAATTTGTTCTACAAAAGAATCGCTTTCTGTACCGTAGCTACTTGGCAATTTTGGCGGTTTATAAAAGCCTATGAAATTTTTATCTTCATATAAAATTTTTATATCCATGATACCAATTTGACTTATTTGCAATCAAACACAAACAAGTATACTTTAAATTTTTACTAATAATAGTTAATATTAAATTTGGAACTTTTATTTGTTTGATTTTTTAAATGGCAAAAGCTTTGAAATCAGTTAAAGACAATAAAGAAAAAAATAGCAGATTAACTTCTGAAGAATTTCGTAGGATTGAGGATGAACTTATTATAGTTGTTAATAAATTAAGTAAGGTAGGTTTACAAGAATATGCAACTTATTTATCCCATCCGTTTAGAATTTTTTGGACTAATTTACTTGCAGGTACTTCTAGAGGCTTGGGATTCTTGTTAGGAGCAACAATAGTAATAGCTCTTGTAAGTTATATTATTACTCTACTAGTAGATTTGCCTATTATCGGGGAATTCTTTCAGAATTTAAATGAATTCTTGGAACATAGTAGAAACAATTATTCAAATGGAATAGATTAGCTAGCGTATAACATAGCGTGTAGCGATCAGCGAATAGCGTGTAGCCTTATCTAGAGCTAATCGCTACCCGCTACCCGCTAATCGCTTTACCTTGTCTTTTGTACATTTAAATGTTCATAGCCATTATAGTGTTTTGGAAGCCCTTTCTAAGCCACAAGAGCTTGTTAATAAAGCAAAAAAAACAGGGATGAAGGCTTTGGCGCTTACAGATAGTGGAGTGATGTATGGCGCAATTGAATTTTATCAAGCTTGTAAAAAAGCTGATATCAAACCAATCATTGGTATGGAACTTTCTATAGCAAGTCTTGGTAGGTTTAACAAAACACAGGAAAATAGAAGATTTAATGTTATTTTGTTGGCAAAAAATGATATTGGATATAAAAATTTATTAAAAATTGCTACAACTGCAAATTTGGAAGGTTTTTATTATTTTCCTAGGACGGATTTTGAAATACTTTCTCAGTACGCCGATGGTCTTATTTGTATTGGTAGCTGGCGTTTTGGTGAAATAGCTTCGAAATTATTGGAAGAAAAAGAAAATGAAGCATTACAAGCTGTAGAAAAATATATTGGTATTTTTGGAAAGGATAATTTTTTTCTTGAGATCCAGTGTCATGCGGAAGATTTATTTAGTCAAGATCTTAATGAAAAATTAATTCCATTTGCTTTGGCAAACAATTTGTCTTTGGTCGCTACAAATACATCTTTATATTTAAACAAGGAAGATAAGGAAGCTTTTGAGGCATTTCGTTGTATCAAAAAAGGAGAAACCGTTAATGATGCAGGTAGAAAGAAACTTGAAGCAGATTTATCACTAAAAAGCCCCGATGAAATGAAAGAATTATTTGCATTTTTACCTCAAGCGATTGATATGACGCGGAAAATAGCAGATATGATTGATTTAAACATTGAATTTGGTCAAAATTTGCTTCCTAAATTCGAAACGCCAAACCATCAAAGTCCGGAAGATTATCTTTCACAACTTTGTTATGAAGGCTTGCAAAATAAATATGATAAGGCAAATTTTGAAAAAGCGACTAAGCAGCTTGAATATGAACTAACCATCATAAATCAAATGGGTTTTGCCAGCTATTTTTTAATAGTCTGGGATTTCATTAAATACGCAAAAGATAAAGGGATTATGGTTGGACCCGGACGAGGTTCTGCTGCTGGTTCAATTATTTCTTACTGTTTGGATATCACCACTATAGACCCTCTTAAATATAATTTAATCTTTGAAAGATTTCTAAATCCTCAGAGAGTAAGCATGCCTGATATTGATATTGATTTTTCTGATTATAGAAGAGATGAGGTTTTACAGTATGTGATACAAAAATATGGAGAAGATCGTGTTGCTCAAATTATTACATTTGGGACTATGGCAGCTAAAGCAGCGATCAGGGACGCAGGAAGAGTGCTTGGTTATTCTTATAGTGATGTAGATAAAATTGCAAAAATGGTTCCGCCTCCAATACTTGGTAAATATAAACATTTGTCAGTGTATTTGGAAGAATCGGTAGAGTTGAAGAAAATTTATGAAAATGATGCTTCTGCTAGGGCAATACTTAATATTGCAACTCGTTTTGAAGGCACTGTCCGAAATGTTGGAACACACGCTTGCGCTGTAGTGATCTCTCCTGATAAGCTGACAAATCATGTGCCAATTCAAAAATCTGTTTCAGATAAAGGTGGTATCGTGACGCAGTTTTCTATGAAACCAATTGACGAACTTGGACTTCTTAAGATGGATTTCTTGGGACTTAGTAACTTAAGTGTTATTGAGGAGACTATAAATATCATCAAAAAAACCCATGATATAGATGTAGACATAGATAAGATTGAGCTTGATGACAAAAAAGCTTTTGAGCTTTTTCAAAAAGGTCATACTACTGGAGTATTTCAGTTTGAGTCTGCAGGAATGAAAAGATATTTGAAAGATTTAAAACCGACTGAACTTGAAGATTTGATAGCTATGAATTCTCTTTATAGACCGGGTCCTATGCAATTTATACCTGATTATATCAAAGGTAAACATGGTCAAAAACAAGTCAAATATATTCACGAATCTCTGAAAGATATTTTAGAATCAACTTATGGTATAGCAGTCTATCAAGAACAAATTTTGCAAATTGCTCAAAATTTTGCAGGTTTTAGTTTGGGTGAGGCTGATTTATTAAGGCGTGCGATAGGTAAAAAAATAGCTTCCGAACTTGCAGCGCAAAGGCAAGAATTTATTGATGGTGCAAAGTTACAGGGACATAGTGAAAAATTAGCTGTGAAGATGTTTGATGACATTATAGAACCCTTTGCAGGCTATGGTTTCAATAAAGCTCATGCAGCTTGCTATTCAATGATTGCATATCAAACAGCTTACCTCAAAGCACATTTTCCTGCGGAATTTATGGCGGCGCTGCTTACTTCTGATAGTGCCAATACAGATAGAATTGCAATAGAAATAAGTGAGTGTGATGAAATGGGTATCAAAGTTCTGCCTCCTTCAATTAATGAATCAAGAGAGAATTTTACTGTTTCTGGTAAAAATACAATTAGATTTGGACTATGCGCGATCAAAGGTCTTGGAAACAATTCAGTGAAAGAAATAATAAAGATACGTACTGAGTCTGGTTATTTTATAAATCTCGAGAATTTTGCGAAAAAAGTACCATCAAATTTTTTGAATAAAAAAACAATGGAAGCTCTTATATATAGTGGTGCTATGGAAATTTTTGGCGATCAGAATGCTCTTGCAAGTAGTATTGAGAAAATTGCAACATTTTCAAAAACTGAGCAAAAAAGTGCAAGTTCCGGTCAGGTTGATCTTTTTTCTTTAATGGATGAAGTTCAGAACAATTACGGTTTAGAACTGAACTCTGCTCCTTTGACTTCAGAATTTGATAAATTACGCAGAGAAAAACTCTACCTTGGTGTTTATGTGACAAATCATCCATTGAAAGGACTTAGAAAATATTTCAAACAAAAAGCTAAACTTATAGGAGAATTAACTAAGCAAGATATTGGAAAAACAATAAAATTGGGTGGTCTAGTTGTGAGCAAGAAAAAAGTTTTAACAAAATCAAATGCTATGATGTTGAATGTTTTGATAGAAGATCCTACAGGCAGGATAGATGTTGTTGTTTTTCCGAAGAATTATTTGCAGATAGCTGATGCCTTCAAAGAAGATGAAGTTGTTTTGTTGGAGGGAAGATTGGATATGAGAGCTGATAAGCCACAGTATATTTGTAGCGGTGCGAAAACAATTTCTATAAAATCAATGATAGAGAATGCTAAAAAAACTTCATTATATAGTCAGGATGAAAAAATTGAGTTCAAAGGTGCTTTACAGTTTGATGCTGAAATATCTGATGACATTGTATTTGATGACAAAGATGATACTACAGATGAAACTTCAAATTGCGTTGTGTCTGAAACTTATTATATTGAGGTGCCGGACGCTAGTGATCTGAAAAAATTAAAAGATTTAAAAGAACTTTTACTTCAAAATAAGTCAGATGATGGTAGGAAAATTGTTTTAAAATTTAATGATAAACAATTTGTAGTGCCAGTGCCAATTAATATTACCGATGTATTGAAGGATAAGATCTTTACTATTTTAAATGGCTAGGTAAAAATTTTGCTTCTTTAAGGTCGATATTGTCTAATGTATCAATGTCTTTGATTGAAATTTTGCCGACATATAGTTGTTTTATTGAATGATTGTTTGAAAGAAAAGTTTTTATATCTTTGAGTCCTTGAAAATATACTAAATCTTTTGTAAATGCTGTTTTAATTGTTGTATCGATGAGACCTCTTTTTACTTTGACGCAAGTTCTAAAGGATCGTTCATCGTCAAGGTGATATGTGTTTTTCAAATAATGAAATAATTCACAAAATGTCATTTTTTTTCCGAAATATATAGCGATTGCACTAATTGCAAATTGTATTTCTTTTATTCCTAAAGATAAATTAAGTTGTTGCTGATTATATATTGCAAGTCCTTCTTCTGTAGCTAAATAATCTGAAGTTCCTCGTTCAAAAATTCTATATTTCTGCATTCTTGCATTCTCTAATCTATATATATGAGTTTCGATTTCGTGTGTAATCACAGCTTGTAGTCTGTTTTTTGTAAATTTTGCATTTTTGCTAATTAAAATACAATTTTCTTTGTTGACTTGTATGCTTGTTGGAGAATCATCAATAATTTTTATTTTCCAGTGACTGAGTTTTTTCTCTTTCAAAAAATGTTCTAAGGTTTTGATAACAGATTTCAATTCAATATTCTCTGATCTATCCTCTGTAATTCTATGGTTAGATATGTAATCCATTGCTTCTTTGTAAATATGCCTATCTGATTTTCCGTATAATGCTTCAGAAAAATAACCAAAATCTACAGAATTAATAGATTCTAAAAGATTGATTTTCAGTTCTATCTCGTTTATTTTTTTGAGATATATATGCAGCAGTGGATGATCGACCTCTCTTGGAATTTTATTTAATTCTTTCCTAATTTGTGAAAAATCAATTGAAGGATTTCTATAGATAAATTTTGGTGAAGCTATTGGGTTTTTCAAAAATCTTTCTCTTTCTTCTGTTAAATTTATTGGACGCAAATGATTTAACAGCTTGATTTGGTTGTCAATTTCAAAGATTTTTTTATCTATGTTCTCAATTATTTTTTCATCCAGATGTTTGAAAGATTTACCAATGTCAAAACTAGTATTTGACGGGTCAATTAAAAAATCCTTCAAATATTGTCCGCTTAATGAAACACTATAGGATTTTTCCTTTAATTTAGAGGCTTTAAATGGTATTTTTAATCTTTTATCTTTTATTATAAGTTCAATAATTCCTTCATTTTCTTGCATTATTGATTCGTCAATAAGATTTTCATTACTGTGAGGATCAATTTTGGCTGTAGTTTTTATGTTTTTTTCGCCAAGTACTAATACTGGCTCATATAATCCGATTAGTATTTTTTGATTACCTGTATTGATAGAATTATTTGGTTTTTTTGAAAATAATGTTTTTGAAATTTCAACTCCTTGTTTTGGAGAGAGTACTTTTAGATCACGTATTTTTTCCAGTCTTGCTTTTAGTGGCACTTTGTTAGCGATTTGAACTGATAACCCTGCTCTTGCATTTGTTTCAAGCACTTTGATGCCTGATGTAGTCAATACTAAATCTACAGCAAGATATCCAATTTTTGTTATTTGTTGAATTTTCGCTGATGTAATTAATAAATCTTCCCATTTTGGTATTTCAATCTCTGAAATTTGTAGACCATTTGGTAATTTTTTGATAAATTTATTATGTTGTACCGCATAAGTAGCTTTGCCTGTGCCAATATCAATACCAATACCTATACCACCCAAATGTAAATTTGCTTTTCCTGCTGACTCACTTGTCGGTAGTCTTAGCATGGCTATGATTGGTACAAAATTAAATACAATTATTCTAATATCAGGTAATCCTTTAATATTAAGTTTGCTGAAATATTTATGAGCTTCCAGTTTTTCCTCAATGATTACGCTGTCGTACAAGTCGGATATTGCATATTTGCCGTCAATAATGCTGTTACAGTGTTTGTAAATTTCGTGATTATTGATGCTTAGACCGTTGATGTCTGTAAAATTATTTTCTTTTTTGTTGATGATAAAAATCCCTTCTCCACCATAGCCTTTGTTTGGTTTTATAACAAAATTTGTAGGTAATTTATTAAAATCAAAATTATTTAATTCTTTATGGTCCTTGATTATATGATATAATTTTGCTACTTCTATGCCTCTTGAATGTAGAAAATTTTTTGTGAAAAATTTATCATCTGCAAATTTTTTGTCAGTTTGTGAATTATAT
Organism: uncultured Candidatus Peribacteria bacterium; assembly: GCA_964511025.1. GTDB lineage: Bacteria > Patescibacteriota > Gracilibacteria > UBA1369 > GWF2-33-10 > CAZEDK01. Next base: position 7,941 of record CAZEDK010000025.1, read on the forward strand.
TTTGAAATATATAATATATTTCTAGCATTCATGCCGAGTATCTCTTTTGCTTTACGAAAAAATTGCATTTGTATCTGATTAACTTATTTTGATTATTCTTCCATGCCTTCGCGAAGTAGGCTTCGAAATCTAAAATACTCACTTAATCTTAAGCCAGAAAATCTTCCAACAAGAATGTCGCCGACAAGTGCCAACAGAACCAGCTCAGGAACGCCCATCAATAAATCTTCAAATGGCTGCCATGCTACAATTAAATAAGCAAATACAGCTATTGCAACCGTTTCAAGTGTACTGAGTAAAGCCGCCTTGAAACCAAATTCAGCTTGAGCTGAAGTGAATTTTTCTGAAATAGTTGACATTACAAGCATTGGAAATATTGCTACAGATAAAGCAACAGGGCTTCCAAAATACAAAACCGTCCAAATAACGCCAAGAAAAGAAAGACTTATGATAGAAAGAATTAATGCCACTCTTGGGATATACAAAATATCAATACCTCTAAAAATTCTTCTAATGATGTAGCTGATTGCTATAACAACAAAGAGTACTATAAGTCCAAAAAATAAACCTAATGTTAAAAAAGCTAACGATGTAAGAGCAGGAGCGTATACTCCAAAAGTTGAAAGACCTATAACTTGTCTTGCGAATGCAATAATAAATGCGATGAATGGAAATGCTAAAATGAGATAAATAGTGCTTGCAGGCAATCCATTAAAGATAAAATAAGTTGTAAGTTTCGAAAGCAATAATAGTTTGGATGGACCACTGTTTTGATCTACGACATGGAATTCTATAGCTCTTTTTGTTAATTCGTTAAGTATTGGCGTTATGTCATTTGCTTCAAAAATAGGATTAATCGCTTCTTTTCGTGTCAATAAAATGAAATCAGGTTTTAAGACTTCAAATGATTGTTGTGCAAGTTTTGCATCCAAATTTATATTAATATCTGTAATTTTTATTAAGAGCTTATTGCTGAAACTAAATTTATCTTCTGATGCTAAATTTGACCAATATCTAGTAAACGCATGTATTCCAATAGATGACTCTGTGTAAAACATAATTATATCAGCACTGTGCAATAAATCAGCTTTTGTGGCTATTTTTTGTAAGAGCTGTTCTTCGGTTAAAAAATTGCTTTCCTGGTCAGATGACGCAATTAATGTGAGCCATACTCCGTTTAAATTAGCTTGCTTCTCAAGTGCATCCAATTCAGAGGCTTTGTCTGTTATAAGTATTGCGTGTTTGTCAAATATGAATATTTCTTTTTCTATATTTTCTTTTTTATTATCTTGAATAATCGTTAGTGTGATTTTGTATTTGCCACTTTTGCTAAATTCGTGTATTATCTCTGACCCTATCTCTTCTTCTGTACCGTCTCCAAAATTCCATTTAAAAAGTGCTAATGAGTTGACATTGTTTAGTGTGATTGACTTGGAGGCATCAAAAATTGCTTTTTGGTTGATCTTGATAAAATCTTCAGAAGATATGATTGGCTCGATCTCATTTATAATTTCTATTTGCCCAAAATTATCCTCTTGAGCAGCATTGCTAATATTTATATTGAAAAATGTAAACGATAATACTATGGCGATTAATATATATTTCATTATATATTTCATTGAAAAAAGTTTCTAATTACTCAGCCTTTATATTATCAAAGATATTACAATGCGCAATATTCTTCTGCAATATCTGGGAATGCCAACTGTCTATATAGCTCTCTTATCCTATTTATTTCATCCATAGATACATTGTCAGGATGAGTTTCGAATGGATGAGCAGTGTTCAGAGCTATACGTTGTAAATAATCTGCATCATAATAATGTCTGACGTTTATTAAATAATTTTTATTTTTATGAAAAATAATATTGCTTTAGCCTTAGCATGCTCTACTCAGCTTGCGTGTGTAGATTGTATTGATTTGAAAAATACAAATACATCAGAAATAATGGATCCCATTGAGCAGTATGTAGGAGTTGATCCTGAATCATTGAATGATGGATTGTGTGAAGTGATAGAGCGTTTAAGATCAGCCCTGCCTTTAGACGTTCTAGCTGGTTCTGGTAACCCTATTATCACTGCTAAGGATATGCCTGGTGTTGACGCTATTACCTTTCGTAATATTTTAGCGCAACCAGATCTCACTTATAGGACGGGAGATACAGAAAATAGAATCATAAAGGAATGTAACAATGGTATATGTACTTATACGATGAGTCTAATATGGCCGGATGCAGAATATTACAGTGATTGGACTTTATCCGTTGCTTGTAATCCTAATCAAGAGGCTCAAGTAACACTTCATGTTGTGTATGAAAAGATATTAAATAATAAAGATAATGATAATGATTGTTTTATTCTAGAATCAAAAGTATATCCAATGTCTGTACCTGACATACAGTGTCAGTTCTAAGGGCTTAAGTAAAATTAACATCCTATAGAGCAGGTGAAATAACATAATTCCATTCACCATGAAAGGTATCTTTTAATAAATTAATTTTAGCAAGTTCTTTGTCTGAAATTTTGATACCTTTTTCATAGTGTTTTGTGTCAAGTCTAGCTTTTATTTGAAGACCTGTTTTGGTTTTAGTATTAGCAATTAAATTAACAATAGTAGCAGTATCAATAAGTGGTTTCCCTCTCCAGTTTTTTGAAATAAAAGAAAACATTCGATGTTCAATTTTATTCCATTTACTCGTTCCGGGTGGGAAATGTGAAACGTGGACTTTTAAATTAAATTCATTAGCAAATTTTTGTAATTCTATTTTCCAAAGCCTTACTCTGCTTCCATTACTTCCTCCTCCGTCAGCATTTATATATATTTCTTTTGCTTTTGGATAAGTTTTCAAACCCATCTCATTCCACCAGCTTTTTATAGAATTTACTGCAAATTCTGCTGTATCGGAACTGATGCCAACACTAACCCAACCATTATTTTTTAAAATATCATATATGCCATAAGGAGAAGCTTTCCCTTTTTCTTTATCAATAAAATCGTAAACATTTACTTCTAAAGGGTTTTTCTTTTTGAAATATTCTTTTCCGTTATTTTTAAAATTACCAATATTTTCTTTTTTCTTCGTATCTACTGAAATAACAGGATTTTTATTCTTTTGAAAAATTTTTACTTTTTCATTTATGAAATTGAACTGCTTGTCTCTATCAATATGATCTCCACCTTCTTGTGTTTTTCTATTTGCTTGAAGAGAATAACCTAATTTATCCACTAAATTATAGACACTTTTTTGACAAATTTTATGATTTTTGTCGTTTAAGATTTTAGTTAAATTATATGAACTTTTGCTAGTCCATAATAATGGAGACATTGGATCTCCTCGTGTTGATGATTCTAGCAAATCATTTAAATCAGATTCTAAATTTTTTTGTATTTTAATTAAAGTTTTTCTCCCACCACCTTTTTGACGTATTTTTTGTCTATTAATTTTGTTTTTATTTTCTGATTCTATAATCCCTTTTTTTATTGTCTTACAATCCAACCCCGTTGCTTTATGCAGTATTGTTTGTCCACCTTTTCCTAAAATCTTAGTCTCGCTGGCAGCCCAAATCCTTCGACTCCTTTCATTCAAATATGGATTAACTATTTCATATTTCTGTCGAATTATTCCTATCACCAATTTTTGATTTTCTTTTATCACTCATTTATCTTACCATATCAATTCTAATTTGGGAAGTTATTTTTACTTAAACACTTAGCAATGAGAGCTTGTAACTGGCTCACCGCTTTTGTAACTTAATTAACTTTATTGTTTGTCATCCTCGCGCCCGCCTGAATGTACTCGGGCAGGAAGGCGGGGATCCAGGAATTGCTAATTATGTTGCGATAGCCTTGATACATTATTTCAAGCTGAAATACAAACAAGTTTAGCTTACTGGATCCCAGATCGAAGTCTGGGATGACAAATAGCCGTGAGCAATTACTTAGCTTTGTTTGGAAAAGATTGGTTTTTATGCTAAAATATATAGAATTTATTCGTAGTTATATTGAATTAATTTATGCCTTCAATCAAAAAAGATCCAAAAACACGTCGCTCACCTAGAACGACCTCTAGATCGTCAAAGAATGCAGTTGTGAAAGTTAAAAAAACGAATAAAATCATAGCTTTAGAAAAGCTCATTGTTAATTCTGATGAAGCTCAAAGTTCTGTAGCAGGAGAAATTGGTCAGCCGCCAGTACATGCAGAGCCTCTTGTTCAAGTTGCTCAGTCGCCAATTCAGCCATCGGCAAATATTCCAACTCAAACTCCTACAGCAAATTTAGCACCTGCAGTGAACCCGATACCTGCTTCCGGACAAGCTAATTTGCCATCTTGGTTACAGCCACAAAAGCCTGTACAGCCAGTTGCTCAGGTGCAAGCTCAACCACAAGTAAATGCAGAGCCTCTTGTTCAAGTTGCTCAGTCGCCAATTCAGCCATCGGCAAATATTCCAACTCAAACTCCTACAGCAAATTTAGCACCTGCAGTGAACCCGATACCTGCTTCCGGACAAGCTAATTTGCCATCTTGGTTACAGCCACAAAAGCCTCTACAGCCTATTTCTCAGCCAATCGTCCAACCACAAAGCAATTTACAAGCGCCTGTGCAGCCTATTTCTCAGCCGCCAGTGCAAGCACCAGCAAATTTACAAGCACCTGTGCAGCCTATTGCTCAGTCACCAGTTCAGCCGGCAATGCCAAGTGCAGCGCCAGTCCAACCGCCTCAGCCACAAAAGCCTATGACGCTTGCAGATTTGGCAAAACAAACGCCAATTTTTGCTATGGATGATTTAGATTATAGTAGACAAAAACGCAAAGAAATGAGAGAAAAGAAAAGATTGGAAGAAAAAAAGAAAGAGGAAGAAGAGCTAAAAAAACAAGAAGAAATCGAGAAAGGACAAGCATCAATTGCGCAAGAACCATTCAAAATAGGCGTATCTGATGAAGTGAAAGAATCAGAAAAACAAGAAATACATGAAGCAACGATTGTAAACGCAGAAATAGTTGAGAATTCTGAAAATAATAACACTGCACAAGATGAATCTGAAGAAGAATCTGTTTCAATTTTTACTGAAATAAAAGAAAAATTCAAAGAAATTTTAAAAGAGTCTACTATTACAAAAAGACAAATTTTTGGAGCTATTGGAATTGTGATTCTCTTAATATTTTTTATTATTTTGATAACAATAGGTGTAAAATGGATTTTCTCTGGGGTTAATGATGAAATCACGCAGTTAGAAAATACTGATGTGCAAACTGAAGTTCAGCAAGAATATCAGCCTGAAATTAATAGTAATACTGCGGTAAATAATACGCCAACAACTCTAGTAGACGTCAAAATACCAGAAAATGTTTTTGTTGATGCGAGTTTATATGTCGGTATTATGACTGGCGATTTTGAATTTATTGAGAAAGATAAGGTGGTACTTGACCAATCTTTGCAGACAGGGGTTGTGACAGCTTATTCTAGTGGATTAGAAGATATTTCGCTTATGCCAAAATCAATTAATCATTTGAAAAAGATGAAAGCTCAATTTCAAATTGAATTGAGGACGTATATTGCAGAAAGTAGTGATCCAAATGCCGCAATATCAAAATATGTTTCCGATATGCAGTTACTGTTAATTGAAGCTGAAAATATTTTGGCTAAAATTCAATCTATGAGATCAGAGAAAAAAATTGAATATGAAACAGTAACTGTTGAAAAATCCAAAGCGGAAGGATTATACTTTGCAAGTATAGAAAATCAAGACGGCTTTGAGGCGGAAAATACTTTAAAGCTATTCATAGAGGCCTCACAAAAACAAATCGCCCTCAAGGCTCAATATAAAGCTTGGGGTAGTATAGAACAGTATTATCAAAGATATATAAAAGCCTTTAATGTTAGACTTCAAGATATTGAATATAACAAAGATGCTTTGATAAAGGGCGTGCAGGTTTATGATCTGGAAAATTCTAAGGGCTTGGATCTAATTATAGAAGTACCAAGTGAAGGATTGTGATCCATTATATCACAATTTTAATAAACTATCGTCAACTTATTTAGGTTTTTCTTAGAAGAGATTAATGTATAATTTACTGTATTCATTTCGTTTGCTTTGTATGGAAAATATATTGATTGAAATTAAAGAAAAATTACCCGCAATTAATATTGATGTTGTAAAAAATGCTTTTGAATTTATAGCTAATTTTCAGTCAAAAAAAAGCATCAGAAAAAAAAGAAATTATCAGCAGCACGTAATATCAATTTTAAAATATCTCGTTCCTTTCTATCCTGATCAAGATACTGTGCTCACTGCGATCCTTCATGAACTTATGGAAGATAGTTACAGTACTTTTGATTCTATAAAAAATAAATTTGGAATGAACGTTGCAAAATTAGTTTCAATTATTGAAAGTTTGCGATCTTTAAATACTAAAACACACGAAGAACAGTACGAAAATTATAAAAAACTCTTACTTGCAATATCAAAAGATTTAAGAGTTATTTTGCTAAGGTTGATTGATAGACTTGATATTATGGAGCATATAGATGAACAAAGTGAGTCGGTTCAGAAAAAAATTGCTTTGGATACTATGCTGATATATGTTCCAATTGCCGCGCATTTAGGTGTCTATAGTATTAAAGTCAAGTTAGAGGATATTGCTTTCCATGTATTGCAAAAAAAAGAATATGAAATGATAGAGCAAGAGTTAAATGCTTATACCAAAAATAATATTGAATTTATGTGCTATGTTGAGGATCAAGTTAAAATGATATTAAAACGTTATAAAATATCCGCAGAAGTCTATGGTAGGATTAAACATAAATACAGTATTTACAAAAAACTTTCCGATAAAGGTCAATCGAATTTAGATTCAATATTTGATGTTTTTGCGTTGCGAATAATTTTGAATAATTCTCAAGATCAGCTTATGTTGATTGGTAAATGTTATGAAATTTTGGCTATCATGCATCAGCATTTAACGCCAATACATCCAAAATTCAAAGATTATATTGCTAATCCAAAATTTAATGGATACAGAAGCCTTCATACAACAGTCTATGGACTTGGGATGCAAGACACGAAAAAACCTGTTGAAATTCAAATACGAACAAAACAAATGCATGACGAGGCTGAGCTTGGTTTTGCCGCGCACTCTTTGTACAAAGGTAAAATATCTGATAGTGAGGATCCTTCCAATGTAAAATGGATTAAGTCACTGATTTCTCTACAAAAAGAATTAGCTTTTAGGACTAATGTATCTTCTGATTTTAAGTATGATATTTTTTCTGAACTGGTTTTCGTTATTTCTGACGATGGGCAAATTTGTGATTTGCCGGCTGGTAGTCGTGCATTGGATTTCGCCTATTATCTGGGGGAAGATATAGGTCATAGATGTACTCAGATAAAAGTGAATGGTTTGAAAGTGCCTTTCGATTATATTTTGCAAAATGGAGATAATGTAAAAGTTCTTTTGAGTCAAAATGCGCAACCAAATTTACATTGGATTTCCACTGTCAAAAGTACAGTTGCAAAAAATCATATTAAGGACTTTTTTGAAAAATTTGAAGAAGAAAATCTTTTTAATTTAGGTAAAAATATTATTAATAAAAAATTAAATAAATTTGGATTAAGTCTTGATAATGATCTTACGTTACTTGCAAATTATGGAAATAGGTTTTTGAATTTCAAAGAAAGATCAAATGTTGTTGAATTGGTTGGCAAAGGTGATATTACTGTCAATCAGCTTGTCGAAAAAATTTCACCTGATCTTTTTAATAATCATAATTCTGTAAGAAATTCTTTGGATATTAAGCAATATAAAAAAAGTTCTGATAATAACAAAATATTAGTCACTGATGTTGAGAATTTGCCGATAACTTTTGCAGCTTGTTGTTCTTTTAATGAAGGTGATCCTATTCAAGGATATGTTGGCAGAGGGGCGTCTATAAAAATTCATAGTAAATATTGCAGTGAGCTAAATAATGTAGATACTAAACGCTTTATTGATGTTTCTTGGCATAATTTTCCAAGACAGCTATATGTTTTTACTATTAAAATAAAAAATGATAGAATAGGTGTGATTGCCGATATCAGTACAATTCTGAGTAAAAAAGGCTATAATATACTCCATTTCAATTATGATCATGAAAAATGTTCTATAGCATTATCATTGAAATTACAAAATCAAAACTCTGCTGAACAGGTGAGTTCTTTGTTGCATGAGCTGTCTGATGTTTTATCAATTTCTTATGCAATGCTTAAACATTCACAAGTTTAAGCGTTTGAATATCTTGCCAGAAGCATTCTGATTTTAAATGTCTATATTCACGTAAATAATTAAAATGCTGTATTAAATTTTCTGTTTCATGAATGATTGATTTGTTAGCTATGCTAATCTTATTAATTGCATGCCATGTCCCTATTTGCAAAAAATTAAATAATTTGAGGCTGTGAAAATGAAATTTTAAAAATCCGAAATTGTTTTTTGTATTTTTATAGCATGTTATACAATGCATTGCTGAGCTGCTTTTTTCAACCATGAAATTATTTGCAATTTTTGCTTTGCAAAAATGGCAGGTTTTTTCTGTATTCAAAAATCCCATTATTGTTAACGCTTTTATGTAAAATGCTATTTTGATAAGTTCTTCTTTGTTGTTTATTATTAATAGGAGATCAAAACTTTCTTGCAGTAACTCAAAATATCCATCGATGATTTGCTGTTCGGCTGTAAACAGTATCGTCATTTCTGCAATTGCGCTTGCAATCGCAAATTTGCTTGTTTCTATTGTGATTGTATTTAAATATTTTTCAACTTTGATATCCTTTATAATAAATTTATTGTTTCTGTTTTCAAGTACTAAATGTATTTGTGAAAATGATTCGAGTTTGCCATTGAATTTATTTTTTATATCTCGTAATGATTTTACAAAGATTGAAATTCTACCGATCTGTTCACAAAATAAATCTACAAAAGAGTCTCTTTCAAGATATGGACGTTTTTTCAAAACTATAGCTCGCGTACTAATTGACTCGTACATATTAAAGTGGTGATTTATTTATATATCTTTGTATTGCGAGCATGCTCGCGCTGACGCTGATCGTTATGCAAAATAAGAATTGCCAAATACTCAATTCATAAAATGCCGTATAAAAATTTTCAAAATCAACCAAAAATAAATTTGTATTTGTGAAAAAAATATAAGTCATTACAAAACTGATTATGGAAGAAAATAATCCATAAAAGACACCTTCTATAACAAATGGTAGTCTGATAAATTTTAAATCTGCGCCTACCAATTGTTGTATCGCTATTTCTTTGCTTCTATTTTGGATAGTTAAATGCAAAGCATTCATAATAATTAATGTAGCGCCAATACTAAAACTAATAATAATTGCTACTAACAGATTTTTTGTAAATGTGCTAATGGAAATTAATTTTTTTGTAATTTCAAGATTTTCTTGATTTTTTTCGAAATTTGTAATCAGCGATTTGTAATTGCTGGAATTTATTTCATCGATGATTTTTTCATGTTCATTTGGGTCTTTTGTTATTATTGTTATGCTTGCGGGTAATGGATTATCAATATCGTATTCTTCAAATGGATCACCTCTGTTTGGATATTTGAGTAGTATAGTATCAAGAGCTTCCTTTTTTGATGTGTAAAAAGCATTTTCAACGTTAGTTATTTTTTTAATTTCATTTATAAATTGAGTTACAGAAAGATAATCTATCTCATCTTGTAAATATAAAATAATATCTACTTTTTTATTTAATTCTTCTATCCCAGATTTAGTTAAAAAATGAACGCTTAGTATTACATGAAAAATGAATACAATTAAGCTGATGATTATAAGTGTTGATATGGTGAGTATTTTATTTCGCCATATATTTTTAAATGCGCTATAAAATATTCTTTTGATGTAGATTTTATTTGGCATTTTTTGATTTTATGAGAGATGATTTAAATATTTCCGGCTTAAAACTATCTAATCGAATAATTTTTGTATCTAGTTTGAGATCAATCAATAATTTTGGAATTGTCTGTGTAAATACAAATTGATCATAGCCGAATACAATTATATCAGGTCTAAATTTTTTGATCACTTTATATTTATCATCACTATATCCTAAACATACTTTGTCAACATATTCTATTTTGCTTACTTGCCTTAATCTCTCTTTCTGTTTTTGTTCAGGAAGTCGACCTTTTACTTTTAATACAGTTTCATCTCTCGCGATAACAGCTATCAAAAAATTACCATATTTTTTAGCTTCTCGAAAGAGATGCAAATGACCTTCATGCAACACGTCAAACGTACCAAAAACCATTATTTTTTTAATTTCCTCCATGACTTATAAATCTTGCGTAAATAAATTAAAATAAATGAGCATTAGAAATACAATAATGCCTATACTGAGAAGAGCTATATCGGCTTTTTTTGATTCATAGTTATGTTTTATAAAAAAAACTTTTATTGAGCTCAGTAAATAGACTATTCCTGCACTTATGAATGGGATGTCAAAACTGTTATTGATTATATAACTTATATTTGCAAAGTAATTATTTAGAAAAAAAACTCCGGAGCTGAAATGTATAATGCCAATAATAAAAAAGAAAAATAGAGATGTGATTTGCAAATTTTTTATTGAATTTAAATTGTTTTTTATTTCTTCCGCCATTTTATTTTTTAATGATTAAACTAAAAATAGTTTTCGAAATTCATTATATATACTTGACCTTAATAATACAATAAAGCTAAGTTAGTTACAGTATAAAATTCAATAAAAAATGGCTTTAACTGAGGAACAAATCAGGCATATCGCAAAACTGGCTAGACTGAAACTTTCAGACGATCAAGTGTCCAAATTTGCGAAACAAATAGATGGTGTACTTAAATATATGGATGTTTTGAATGAAGTTGATACAGATGGCGTTGTTGAGACATCTCAAGTCACAGGCCTTAAAAATGTTTCAAGAGAAGATATTGTGAAAAATCAAGCTTTTGAAGAAAACATGCCACCATTTCTTAAATCAAGTCCTTTTCCAATAGAGAGAAGGCAAATTAATGTACCGGGAGTATTTGAATAACAACATGGAACTAAACAAATTAACAATATCGAAGGCTGCGAGAGCTTTACGCGAAAAGAAAATTTCTTGCTTGGAGCTTACCAAAGCATGTCTCAAGAAAATCCAAGATAACGATAAAGATATTAATGCTTTTATTACGGTGAATACTGAGAATGCTATTAATGAAGCACAAGAACTTGACTCTGCATTCGCGAAAAATTTAGATCTGCCTGTTTTAGCTGGAATACCTTTTGCTATTAAAGATCTTTTTAATACTCAGGGTGTCAAATCAACTTCAGGTTCAAAAATGCTTGAAAATTTTATTCCACAGTACAACGCAGTTTCTTATAAAAAATTAAAAGAACAAAACTCTATATTAATAGGTAAAACGGCATGTGATGAATTTGCTTGCGGAGCTTCTGGAGAGCATTGTTTTACAGGGGTGACGAGAAATCCTCATGATTTAACTAGAGTTTCGGGTGGCTCATCTGCAGGTTCAGCTGCTTCTGTGGCGGCTGATATGTGTATCTATTCGATTGGTACTGATACTGGAGGTTCCATAAGGCAACCTGCTTCTTTCTGCGGTGTTGTAGGAACGAAAGTAACATATGGTAGGGTTTCAAGGTATGGAGTTACAGCCATGGCTAGTTCGCTTGATACGATTGGTCCAATTACAAAAACAGTAGAGGATGCTGCGATAGTTTTGCAGGCAATTGCTGGACATGATGATCTTGATTCAACAACGCCAAATATTTCTGTGCCTAATTACAGTTCTTTTTTAAATAAAAATGTTAAAGATTTAAAAATAGGTGTGCCAAGAGAATATTTTGAAGAAGGAATTGATCCCGAGATCGCAAAAGTTGTAAAAAATGCTTTGACTAATTTTGAGAAACAAGGAGCTATTTTAAAAGAAATATCTTTGCCAATGACAAAATATGGCGTGTCAGTTTATTATATAATAATGCCAACTGAGTTGAGTGCTAATTTAGGTAGATTTGATGCTGTGCGTTATGGCAGAAAATCTACGGAAGCGTTTTCTGATTTGATAGATTATTATTCAAAAGCCAGAGTAGAAGGTTTCGGTGATGAAATAATAAGACGAATAATGATTGGGACTTATGTTTCTTCTTCCGGTTATTACGATGCTTATTATAAAAAAGCGCAAAAAGTTAGGACACTTGTTATAAAAGATTTTGATCAAGCATTTCAAGATGTAGATGTTATATGTGGTCCAACCTCTCCTATCACTCCATGGAAATTTGGCGAGAATGAAAACAATCCTCTTGCGGAATACTTGGCTGATTCGATGACTATACCTGCTTCTCTTGCCGGCATTCCTGGTATTTCAATTCCATGCGGAAAAGATAAAAGTGGATTACCTGTAGGTTTACAAATTCTAGCACCTCAATTTGAAGAAGGAAGGCTGATTACCATTGGAGATTTTTATGAGAAAAATTTGATCTAATTTATATGAGGAAAGTTTTACTTATATCTACAATTGATAATGAAAATGCACTTTTATCTTTTATTCCTGCTTTGAAAAAAACAATATATTTGGATGATATTATTTTGTGCAATAGTTTTAATAATTCTCATATGGCTTTTATTAATGAGCCACTTAATTTACCTGCAATTCATGAACAAGATCCTAACTATCATGTCTCTTTTAATCAGGGGATAGAAGTTGTACAAAAAAAGTATTCAAATGAAAATGTAATTATATTCTTTTTGACTCAAGTAAATGATTTAGCGATAACAAATATTGTAAAAATCGCCAAACTTATTGAGGATGAAGGTTATGATATGGTATGTGTGGAAGGAGAAAGCATAAAGGATAAGGGAAAAAGTTTATCTAATCTTTTAGAAACATTTTGTAAAAAAAATACTTTTGAAACTAGTCCTTTGCAGGGGATGAAAATGCGAAAATTGTTGCAATTAAATACCTTATCTTTTGGTAAAAAATGGAAAAATGCTTTGATATCAAAAGCAATTAAGTCGGAGTATTTTTATCTTCAAATATAGCGTTGCCAATTCTTATCATGTTTGAGCCTGCTTTTAATGCTATCTTGTAATCGTTAGACATGCCCATTGATATAGTTGTTAGTTGAAAGTTTTTAGTTTTTAGTTCTTTGTTTAGATTGTTGTACAAATTAGCAAGTTTTTCAAAACCTTCATAAGTTTTTTTTGCGGATAGATTATCCATTGCGATTGTCATGAGACCATTTATTTTTATATTTTTATAATTCTTGGAAAGCTCTATTATTTTTTTTGAATTAATTTCGTTTGAATGAAATCCAAATTTCTTTGGATCTTCAAAAATATTGATTTGTAATAATATAGACATAATTTTGTGAATTGTTGCTGATTCTTTATTAATTTTTTCCAATAATTCAAAAGAATCTACTGACTGTATCATGTCAAAAATTTCTACAGCTTTTTTGACTTTGTTTGATTGTAGGTGGCCAATGAGATGAAATTTAATCCCCCTGACCCCCTTTATCAAGGGGGCTTTTTTCAGAGCTTCTTGAACTTTGTTTTCACTAATATCTATAGCTCCAGCATTAATAACTTTTTTGATTTCATCTAGATTCCTATTTTTTGTAACTACTACGAGTGTTACATCTTGTGTGTATTTTTTAATTTCATTTAAGATTTCTTGAATTTTTTGTTCTAACATAGTATTTGTTATTTAGAGTCTAGTAGTATACATTCTATATGCTAAGAAAAGTTTAACAAATGGAAAAGAAAAGAAAAGAACATGGAAGTAAACCTATTATTGCCATAATAGGTAGACCAAACGTAGGTAAGTCAACTTTATTTAATAGGCTTGTTGGTTTTCGCAAAGCAATTGAATCTGAATTTGAAGGCACAACTCGCGATAGAATTTTTCATAATATTTCGATAGGAAGTTTTGATATGATTTTGGTTGATACTGGAGGATTGGAATTTGATAGTCACGAATCTATTGAAGAAGATGTGCAATTGCAAGCCAGAATTGCCATTGAGGATGCGGATTTGATTCTTTTATTGCTGAGTGCTAAGGAAATGCTTACTTCAAGAGATTATGAAGCGGTTGAGCTTCTGCGAAAATCTTCAAAAGAAGTGATATTAGTTGCTAACAAATGTGATACTGCTATTTCTAGAGAAAGAATCATTGATTTTTATTCATTGGGCTTTGATGAGCCGATTGCGATTTCAGCTATACATAATAGTGGAATAGATGAACTTCAAGACAAAATAATAGAAAAATTGATTTCCTTTGGTTTTGATCCATTTAAGTCTTCTCAGCGTGAAATTTCTAATAAAATAAACATTGCTTTTGCAGGCCGCCCAAATGTTGGCAAATCTTCACTTGTAAATGCTTTTTTAAATGAAGAGAAGTTAATTGTTTCAGATATTTCAGGCACGACAAGAGACTCTGTTGATACGGAATTTCAATACAAAGATAATGATTTTGTTTTTATAGACACGGCAGGAATAAGAAGACCAGGCAAAAGAACTAGAATGCTTGAAAAATATAGCGTGCTTCGTTCGCTTCAAGCTATAGGAAGATCAGATATAGCTTTGCTTATAATTGATTTTACTGAAAAAGTATCTCATCAAGATTGTTATATAAGCCAAGCCATACTTGAATCTTTTGCCGGACTGATAATTGTTGTCAATAAATCAGATATGATGAAAGATAAAGAAAAAGATATGAATAAGTTTATTTATAATCTGAAAGGTAAGATGTCATATTTGGCATGGGCACCTGTTGTTTTCGTATCTGCAAAAAACAAAAAAAACATTAACAAAATTCTCGATTTGGCAGTTGAAATCAAAGCAGCTAGATTGAAAAGAATTGCTACGTCACAATTTAACGACTTTATTGCGGAGTGTATCAGGACTCATAGTCCAAGTGGCACAAAAGTTAAAAAACCAAAGATATTATATGCTTCTCAAGTAGAAATTAATCCGCCTCATTTTGTTCTTTTTGTGAACGATGTTAGCGCATTTCATTTTTCATATAGAAGATATCTTGAAAATAAAATTAGAGATAGATATGGTTTTGAAGGTACACCAATCAAAATTGATATCAAAGATAAGGAGGGTGTGGTTGAAAAGGCTGTTGGAAAAAGAAGGACTAAGGAATCGTAAAATTTTCTTTACATGTTTTTATTAATTAAGTATACTAAGAATACTTAATAAGATTTGTTATGGCTTCAAAGGTGACATCATTTGCAGTAACTTCTAAAAACAGGATTTTTCTTGAAAGAGCAAAAAATAAATCTGAATTTATAAATAATGCATTAGATGCTTATAGAAAATACATCTTAGCTAGAGATATGAGAGCAGGTTTTCAATTGCAAGATGACGAAGATATTGAGTTTGCAAATATGGGTTTTGATGATTATTTAAAAATAATTGATGTCAACGAAAATGATTAAAATGTTAAAACAATTTGATATATGGTTTGTAGATCTTAATCCAGTGAAAGGTTCTGAACAAAATGGTGTAAGACCGTGTCTTATTTTACAATCAAATATAACGCTGGATATTGCCCAAACTATTATTATCGCGCCTTTTACATCAAAAAAAATAGAAAATATTTATCCGTATGAAGTCTTCGTAAAAGCCACGAAAGAAAACGATTTGACATTAGATTCTAAAGTGAAATTAAATCATGTTAGATCGGTTTGTATATCCAGAATTGTTAAAAAAATTGGATCTTTAGAGAAAAAATATTATGAAAATGTTTTTTTTGCGCTTGATAACATTTTAGATAGATATGGAGATTTTAGATAGTTTTTCCAGCCATTGATTTTTGTAATATTCTCTCATGTCAATATTATGAAATTTTAACATGTTTTTGTTTGTTATGACTGAAGCTCTTTTATCTAGTTTTTTCATTTTTTCTTTGCATCTTTTTAATTGAAAATTTTCCAATAGTTTTTCTAATTTATTGCCTAAATGTCCATTTAACAAACATTCCAGGATTTTTTTTATACAACTTGTTTTTTGATTATTTTCAGAATTTTCAGAATTTATATTTTTGGCGGATACGAATGCTTGCATCCAAGTTTTATTTATATCTAACATTTTTTTGTGAATATCAAAACCAAATAATGGTTTTAAATCTTTGATCCAATAAGCTAGGTAAGGATCACTATCTTTAAGCATTATTTTTGAAAAATCCAAAGCTTTTTCCGTAGACCAAAAACTTAAGCAAAATCTTTCTTTTATTTTATTGCCATGTCTTCTTACTGCAAATATAGAAGTCAGTAAAGTTATTACTGTTCTTGTTAGAAATAATCTTTCATGTTTTGTAACTATAAATAAATCTATATCGCTATCTTTATCTGGATTATTGAATGAGAGTGTATTGCATACGGCTACCATTTTTACAAAAGGTGTAATTTCAAAAATCCATTGCCATTTTTGTACTTTTTTCCATAGTTGATTTGCTTGTTTATTCGCTTTAAGTCTATTTTGTATTATTTTCTGCCTTCCTTCTAAAAAATAAAAAGCATTTTTTTGTTTTATATTTGCAAAACCCTTAATTAGATCTTTTTTAATCTTGATACCTGTATAGTGTCTTATCTCAGATAATCTAAGTGGGTAATTGAATACATCAAACCAAGCAAGAGTTTGTAATATTTTTATAGACATCGTTTTTTAAATATGTTACAATAAAAAGATAATATTTATTTCAATTTTACTCTTAAATTTGTCTGTATGTATAGTAAAGATAGCCATGATTTTAATATAAGTATGTTTAAAATGTCGCCAAAAATTCTTGAGGAAATGCATTCAGGCAGATTTCGTGTTGTCATATTTGGTTCTGCAAGAGTTAGATCTGATGATATTATATATACTGAGGTTTTTGAATTAGCGCGTCTTGTAGGTGAAGCTGGCTTTGATATTGTTACTGGAGGAGGTCCTGGAGTTATGGAAGCTGCTAATCTTGGACATAGAGTTGGTACTCCGGGTTCTGATAACAAAGCAATGTCAATTGGTCTTAATATTAGGCTTCCAATGGAGCAACATAACAATCCTCATTTGGATTTAGTTGAAAATCATGACAGGTTCTCAACACGTTTGGATGAATTTATGATCTTGTCAAATATAGTTGTAATAGCTCCTGCAGGCGGAATTGGTACACTTCTTGAATTTTTTTATACTTGGCAATTGATACAAGTTCATCATGTCAAAAAAATGCCTATTGTATTGATAGGTGATATGTGGCAGGGTCTAATTGATTGGATAAAAAAAGAACCTTTGGCAAAAAACTATCTCAATCAAGAAGATATGGACAGTGTCATTATTGTAAAAAATTGCAAAGAAGCTTTCCAGATTATAAAAGAAACAAATGAGAAACGTCTATTGGATGCCTCTTGTTCTAATAAGAAATATTCTCAGCAAACAGCAAAAGTAGGTTAGGGCTGTTTCGATTATGCAATAAAAAATCTCTTGTCAAATTGTTAAGAGGTTGTGAAAAATATTGGAGATATAGAATCATAATGCTATCATCCCTTATTGAGAGATATGGTATTATTAATTTTATTATTTTTTAGCTTCAAATTATGGTCGATGGAGAATCGGTCGATGGAGAAACTAGTGTGGTAGTAACGCCTGCTTTATCTGTTAGAGGTGATTTTGTTGAATTTACTTCTGATGCACCTGTTGTTGAAAGAGAAATTAATTCAATTAGGAAGAAATTAGAGTTTGTATTAAATCCAGAAAATAAAGACAATTATAATAAAAGAAAATTATCACATCTTACATTTGCTGATATAGGAAATGATGCTAATGAAGGAGTGACAAATCAATTTAAATTAAGAGCTGCTAGATTAAATAATTTTGCAGTAGAATTTAAAGAAGGTAGATTACAAGATAAAGCCAGTGTGGTGTTAGAAATTAATCAGTTTATGTCTGAATTATGGTCGCAAGTTGCTAGTGCTGCAATTCTTGCAAAACCTGAGACTGTACAATTAACTCGTGGTCAATATTTAGATGTTTTAGATGCATTAGGACCTTTGTTTAGACAGTCATGTTCAGCATTATCATTGTTAGCACATTATCCGGGCACATACGAAAGAATGATTGAAGCTTATACATATCCAGATAAAGATAATAATGATCCTGATAAATTAAATTTATGGAGTGATATTCATTGCATGTGTGAAGCTGCAGTTGCAGTTCGTTCTCGTACAGATGTTACAACAAAAGGAGCAACAATTAAGCATAAAGAAAAAGAAATTATAGTTAAAGGGGCGATACAAGAAGTACAAGATCGTATTGAGGCCAAACAAGATCAAATTGTTCTTAAAGATGTTCCATGCGGATCAGGAGAATGGACAATGAGAATTTTACAATCTTTGTTAACAGACAATTCTAATTTAGTTAGCTCAGAACAAAAGATGCTTTTTCTTCTTCGTGATATTTCATCTGACGCCCTTCATTCAACTATTAAACGTTTTGAGCAATTCTTGATAGATCAAGGATTAAGTCCAACTTTTGAACCTTCTGAAGCACGATCTAATATCAAAGGGTTTTTTGATGATGAGAAGAATGAACATGTAATGGTGACATTGAAAGTTGGTGGCTTAGAATTTAATTTTGCGAAAAAAGATGAAAGAGAGGGGAATGGTGATGAGCATGCTGATACTAAAGTTGATGTACGTGCAACTCTTGGTGTATGGGATTATTTTCCGAAAAAAAGCAAAAAAAACTTGGAAGAAGATGATGAAAAATTTGTAAAAGGATCATTTAGACGTGCAATTGTAGCTATGAAGGATGGTGCTACAGCATATTTTGGTCAATTTATGGATAATTATCCTGATGAAAAATATATGGGAGTTGCAATGGACTGGAAGTTAGTAACTCGTTCAGAAAAAGAATTACATGAAATTTTAGATCCTATTGCAAGTGAATTAGGCGTAGATATTGATATATTTACCACTCCAGGTGCTGAAAAGACACAATTATTGGTACAAGTACGTAAACCTATAAAGGCTATAAAGGAGAATTAATATTTGATTTATTATAATGGCTCTTTATCTTTTTATTTTCATAAGCGCAGTATTTAATTGCATAGTAGGATCTATAATAGGCATTAGTATTTATTTGAAGGATAAAAAGAGTAGTGTTAATAGAACATTTGCAATATTTTGTTTGTTTGTATCGCTATGGTCAATGGCGTATTTCTTTCCTGTTGTTCAGGATAGTGAGAAGTTATCGCTTCTTTCTTTCCGATTATTGCATGTCGGAGCGGTATTCGTAGCTGTTTCTCATTTTCATTTTATATGTGCTGTACTTGATATTGTGAAGGAAAAGAAAAAATATATTATATTTGCATATATATTGAATGCTATTATTGCTATATTTTTTATTCCAACTAAGTTTTTTATATCAGAAGTAGTAGCAAAAGAACCTTTCAATTATTGGGCTAATGTTGGAATAGTATATGAGATCTGGCTGATTATCTGGCTTGGCTATGTCGTAGCGTCAGTATATTTATTATATGATGCTTACAAAAAAACCAGCGGTATTAAAAAACAACAGATTAAGTATATCCTTATTGGAGATTTGTTGACTTTCTCGACAGGTTCGATGAATTATTTTCTTTTTTTGATATTCCTATTGTTCCATATTTGAATATATTTGTTTCAGGGCAAATGTTTTCTATTTTTTATATTATTGTTCGCTATAGATTTATTGATATCAAATTAAATTCTTTACATATTCTCACAACTGTTTGTTCTCTTATTTTTTCTGTAGCTAGTGCTTATTTGATTTATTTATTGTATTATTTCATATTTCCTTATGGGGAATTTGTGGATTTTATAGGCATTTTGTTTGTAGCTTTGCTTTCAGTGTTTTTTGTTATTTTTTATCATTTTACAAATTTACCATTTATCTATCGTATTTTTCGTCTTTCAAATTTTGAGAATTTCAAAAATATAATTCTGGAATTTAGGAATAAAAATATTTTTTATAATAGTATTAGTGAATTTCAGAGTGATATAGAAATGGTTTTTTGTAAAAAATTGGAAATATCTTCAGCAAAAATTGTAATCTTGGATAAGGAAAATGAACATAAATATAATGAATTGATAAAATATTTTACAAAAGAAAAAAAATTCTTGGTTACAGAAGAAATTGAACTTGAGCAAAAGATAAAAAATAAAAATTATAATTTTTATTCACAGTTAAAATTTTTAGGGAAAATTTGTTTTCCGCTCTTTTTTAAAAAAGACAAAAATATTATTGGGTTTTTTATACTTGGTGATAAGCCATTCTATAATCCTTACACTAAAGAAGAATTAGATATACTTGAATCTACAGCTTATCATATTTCACTTTTTCTTGCGATCATTTTGTATAATTCCGAACTTCATAAGGAAGTAAATATAAAAACTCTAGCATTAAAAAAACAAAATCAAGAAATGTATGAACTTTTGAGACAACAATCGGATTTTATAGCAGTTACAGCACATGAATTTCGGACACCTCTTAGTATCGCATTATTCCACGTAGATGAATTGATGCATTCATCTCAAAATTCTAATGAAGAAAAACATGAACTAAAAACCGTATCCTCATCATTAATTAATTTAAAATCTTTAATTCAAAAGTTATTTGAACTACAGCAGTATGATTTAAATAAAGTTACTTTAAGTTATAAAAAAATTGATGTGGTTCGATTTACCGATGAGATCTTTAATGAATCTAAAAATATTATTTCAGAAAAATTAATCACATTATCATTTATAAAAAAACCTGACTATAAAATATTTGTATCTTTTGATGAGCTACAAATGAGGCAGGTTATTCATAATATACTTACAAACGCTTTTAAATTTACAAAAAATAAGGTCCAAATCGAATTGTTAGATGAAGAAGAATCAATCCTTATTTTGATATCAGATAATGGCAAGGGAGTTCCGGAAAAAGAAAGAAAACGTATATTTGAAAAATTTCAAACTAGAAAAGTTTCCATGGCTATGGGTATTGGTTTAGGGCTTTATATACTAAAAAGAAAGTGGTTTTCGGATAAAGCTAAGAAAGAAGATGCATTT
>CAZEDK010000026.1:0-26544 GCA_964511025.1 uncultured Candidatus Peribacteria bacterium
AGGTTATTTTAATGTTGATGCAAACATTTATTGTAACAGCTTTTGCTTTGCTTTTTGGTGTGATTATGTCTTACATATTTGCCGGCAAAATAGTACGTCCAATCAAGATTCTTACCCAGGGAGTATTAACTATAGCTCAAGGTGATTTCAGTAAAAAAGTAGATGTTGCTAGTCGTGATGAAGTTGGTATACTCGCAAGATCTTTCAATCAAATGGCTCATCAGCTCAGTGAAAGTACAAAAGCTATTGTTTTTCAAGAAAGAATTGCAAAAGAATTTGAATTGGCTGCTGATATACAAAAAAGTATTCTGCCAAGTGAAATTCCAAAAGTGAATGGGCTGGATTTGGCTGCCGGACTGATTCCGGCGGAAGCAATAGGTGGAGATCTTTTCGATTTTGTGAAAGTGAATGAAGATAATATGATTTTATATATTGGTGATGTAACCGGACATGGAGTGCCGGCAAGCTTGGTTGTTTCTATAGCAAATTCAGTTATTTATAGTCATAGAGATGAACAAGATATGGCAAGAATTCTGACAACTGCCAATGCGGTTTTAAAAGCGAAAACTCTTCCAAATATGTTTTTGACTTTGCTTATGATGAATTGGAATATAAGCAATCAAACAATGACTTATGTTAATGCCGGACACGAACAGCTGATTTACTATAGTGCAGAAGATAAAAAAGTGACTTTGTTGCCGCCGGGTGGTATGGCTCTTGGAATGATTCCTGATATTTCAAAGATTATAAGGGTAAATGAAATTAATTTGAAGCCAGGTGATTTGCTTGTTACATATAGTGATGGAATACCTGAATGCTGGAGAGATGAAAAAGAAATGTATGGCATGGCAAGGTTTAAACAGCTTATTGCTCAAATAGCAGACTTACCTTCATCGGAAGCTATTAAAAATGCAATTATTGCTGACGTTACATTGTTTGCAAATGGTTATGAACAGAAGGATGATATTACTGTGATGGTTGTGCGGAAGCTGTAGTTTTTCCACACAATGATTGCGTAGTAAGTCTATTGTCTTCTAAATTCAGTATTCAAATCCTTATCAAAACTTAATAATTTGAGATTTCTGCTTTTTGCTAGAGTTAGAAGTACAAAATCGATGAATGATAATTTGATATTGTTATGTGGAAAATGATTACAAATAGCCATTAATTCTTCATTATCTAATCTTATAATTGTAATATTTTTATTATTTATCATATATTGCATCGCATTTCTTGCAACTTCTTTTGATTCTTTCAATAATAATATTGTAGAAACTTCAGCTAAACTATATTCTGAAATAGAAAAGTCATTTAGTGATTTTACTAAATCTATAGCTTTTTTGTGGCAAGAATCTGTATTTCGAAAAAAAGCGATTAATATATTTGAATCAATTAAAAAATTCATAATTGTTTTATTGATAAAGTATTTCATCTATTTTACTCGCAAGATCTTTTTCTTTTTTATTTTTTGATGTAAAAATAGCTTTTTCAAGATCTTTTAGGGTGTATTTCGTCCCAACTAAATCTGTGATTTGGCGATCAATTATAAGAGGTTTGACTGTGAATTGATTGCCAATGATTTGATACTCAAAAAGATTTGTATTAAATCTATCTCTGTACTGTTTTGGTAGAGATATTTGTCCGCTATTGGTAAGTTTTACAGTTTGTGTAATCATATGTGAAATAATAATTCATTGTTACGTTGAAATCATATCACATTGTTTTCTTATTTTGCAATATTGTGTAATTTTATAGATTTAGCTATTATTCTTTTTGTATAAGTACAAAACATGAAAAAAATTGCTATAGTTTGTGATTGGCTTACGAATTTTGCCGGAGCGGAAAGAATTATTCTTGCTTTGCATGAACTTTTTCCTTATGCACCAATTTATACTTCTATTTACAATCCAGCTAAATGTAAAGGTTTTGAAAAGGCTGATATAAGAACTTCTTTTATACAATATTTGCCTTTTGCAAAAAATCATCATCAGTTTTATCTAAATTTGATGCCGTATGCTTTTGAAAATTTTGATTTAAGTGAATATGATATTGTAATTTCCAGTAGTCACAGTTGTGCCAAGGGAGTGATTACGAAGCCTGAGACTGTGCATATTTCCTATTGCCACAGTCCAATGCGATATGCTTGGGATGATTGTCATAAGTACATTAAGGAATACAGAATGCCTTGGCCTATATCTAGTTTCATACCATACATGATGACTAAAATTAGAATTTGGGATAGAGCTTCGTCTGATAGAGTTGATCAATTTGTTGCTAATTCAGAATATGTTGCAAAGAGGATCAAAAAATATTATCAAAGAGATAGTAAGGTCATTTATCCATTTGTAGATTTGGATAAATTTAAAATCAAAGCAAAAGAAATAAAAGATGGATATTTTTTGGCTTTGGGACGTTTGATACCATATAAAAAATTTGATTTATTGGTTGACACTTTTAATGAAAACGGGTTGCCTTTGAAAATTATTGGTACCGGCAAAGATTTTGCGAAATTAAAAAAAATGGCAAAAGAAAATATAGAATTTCTTGCTTATGTTTCTGATAAGGAGTTGCAAAAATATTATAGTGAAGCCAATGCTCTTCTTTTTCCGCAGGTTGAAGATTTTGGTATAACTCCACTTGAAGCGATGGCTTGTGGGACACCTGTTATTGCTTATAATAAGGGAGGAGCTTTGGAAACTGTGACAAATGATTCTGGTGTTTTCTTTGAAATGCAAACTGTTGATAGCTTGCAAAATGCAATTAATATTTTTTTGAAAAAAGATTTTTGTCCACACACGGTTGCACATCAGGCATCAAAATTTTCAAAAAAGATTTTTGAGAAAAAGATTTTGGAATTAGTCAATTTGTTTTAAAATCCATACACATCATTGTGGATTTGTGTTATAATTTCAGGATTATTATTTTTATTCGTTTTTCATAGTGGTTTATGCTGCAAAAATTAAATCAAAAAAATAAAATTATTCATGGTAGATTCATTTCTTTTGTTATGCCGGTGATTGGCATTTTTGCATTTTTGTTTGTAATTTTAATTACTTTTGCAGTTGATGCAAATATAAAAGCTCAAATTGAACAATTGAGAATTAGTTCTGAAGATAATTCTATTTTCGATATTGAAATGACAGTTATTGATGAAGATTTGGATGATACGAGGTTAAGAGTTGATTTGATCAATGGAGATTTTTCAAAGGCTTTGATAATTGATGAAAATAATTTAGTTGCAAGTCTTGATTCTACTCCTGATGTGAATAATAATGAGTATTATCAAATAGGGTCTACTGAAAAACCTATTCAAACATCCCTTGGGTCAATAGATTTAAATTTTTCCTTTGATATCAATATACAAGATTTACCCGCGACTATAGATGTTGGTAGTTCACAGCTTAGAGCAACGTTGTTTGATAACAAAGAAGAAAGTGAATCGTATTTGGTTGATATTTCTTTTGATGCAAATTCAGAAGATTTGACTACCGATTTTTATAATTATTCCAAACCTGTCTTGAAAGATTTAGTATTAGAAGATCTTCAAAATGATGAATTATCTTTCTCCTTTATAGCTTCAGGTGGAATGAATAATTTGTCGGCAAAGATAGAATATCTACGTCCGGATGATGCACAGTGGTATCCTATTACTATCAAAGAATTCTCTGCTTCAATTAATCCTGTTGATTTGAGAGACTTGCATGTAGTTGATAGTGCTCATCAATTGCAATCAATACACAGCAAAACAGGTGATAATAAAATAAATGTTATATGGTCTTATGAGGATGATTTGGGCCGAGAAGTTGATTTGAGTGATATGTATATTAGAGTTAGTCTTTTGAATGTAATTGTTAGCAGTAATATTTTGTCTTTGGGACCAATTATTATTGATAATGTAGCGGCTCAGGAAATTGAAGATTTCAAAGTTCTTGAAGCAATGAGATCAGATACGATTAGTTTATCATGGAAAGAGCCTTATGATTCTAATTTAGCGGGTGGAATTTATACATTAATTGTCAAAGATATCAAAGCTGCCACAATTTCTGAATATAATTTGACATTGGATGATCTCAAAAATGGATTTTATACAATTTCCGGTTTAAAAGAGGATACCGATTATAGTTTCCAACTAGTTGTTACTGATGCATTTGGGAATAAAAGACTTTCTAAGTCTATCACTGATAGCACAAATGCGATTCCAGAGATCAAAGCTTTTAAGGCGTTGACTGAGAAAGATAATATAAGACTTGTGTCTGAACTGGTTGATCTTGATGGTATTGAGTCTATAAAAAGAAATGATTTAAAATTGCAAGTAAAATATAAATACAATGATAGTTATTTCCAGGCAACATTAAAAGGACCAATTACTGTAACAGGACAGACTACAAAAATTGAAATAGATAATAATACTGATTATCAGCTGGGTGCAAATACTGCTTATATTAAAGGAACTGACACGGTTAATCATCTTGAATTTTTTTGGGATATTGCGAAAGATATAGAAAATATTGATACTAATAATGTTGAATTATGTATAAAAGTAAGTGATTTGGTGGAAGAAAGTGATTATTTCTGTCAAAAAAATATTAATATAAGTTCTTATAGGCAAGTAAAAGAAGCTATAGAAGAAGAACCGAAAGAAAAAATAAAAGAGGAGAAAAAAATAGAAGCAGAAATTAATACTGAAGATGGTGAAAAAATCTTTAAATTAAATCATGAAAAAGAGCCGTACATACATAAATTATTATCGTT
Source organism: uncultured Candidatus Peribacteria bacterium (assembly GCA_964511025.1). GTDB lineage: Bacteria > Patescibacteriota > Gracilibacteria > UBA1369 > GWF2-33-10 > CAZEDK01. The sequence goes on from CAZEDK010000026.1 coordinate 4,753, forward strand.
ATTGGATATTGAAGCAGGTTATTATATAGAAAATTTTTATGAACTTGAGGGGGAGGATTTTAGTTTTGCCAATCCTGATGAAAATATAAATCGTTTGCAATCAGTTAGCTTTATTTTGAAGCTTGCAAAGAAAGAGATATTAACGCCAGATAGGGATATTTTTAATGATGTTCATCGTGAAGATAAATATTCTTCGTATATATATACAGGAATGAAGTTAAATATAGTGAATGGAGATGGCGCAAGTGGTCTTAAAATCAAAAAAGATTTTAATATGTTTGATGATGTCAATACTGCGGAGGCACTTGTTATGATGATTAGGGCTTTTGATATCAATATACCAAAAGTAGATAATGTGAATTTAGACTTATCTAAACCATGGTATTTGGATATTTTTGTTTGGGCGTATGCAAATAAAGTAATTCCAGAAGATTTATTGCCGGATAGTATTTTAACTATTGGCGAATTTGTGGAAATTTTGATGAAAGTTTATGCGAACTAACGCTCGAAGCCCAAAATACATTATTTAGTCAAAACCAAAAACACTAGATATCCTACATAGGTGATAACCATAAATACTCCTTGCCATCTTTCAATTATTCTTTTTTTGCCGATAAACATCACTAAAAATAACACAATACTTGCGAATATTGTCATTGCTATATCGCCGTTGGAGCTGCTATTAAATGGCAGTGGGTGAATAACGGCACTTGCGCCAAGAATCCAAAATATGTTGAAAATATTCGAACCGACCACATTGCCAATCGCGATATCTGATTGTTTTTTGTAGGCAGCTATGGCTGAAGTCGCTAATTCCGGCAAAGAGGTACCAATCGCAACAATGGTTAAGCCGATCAGTGATTGACTGATATTAAAGAATTCTGCAATTTGAACTGCTCCATCAACAATCCATTTTCCGCCAATCACCAAACCTGCAAGACCAAGAATAATAAATACTATTGCTTTAGAATAACTAAATACTTTTATTTTTTCTTCAACGATATCCGTATCTGACTTTGTAATTCCAAAAGTGTAGTAAAGAAAAATAATAAAAAAAGACAGAAGAATCAGACCGTCTATTCTGGTGATACCGGAAAAACTCGCTCCATCAATAATCATATCGTTAGCCATAAGCCCCAATACAACAGCGGCCAAAAGGCTCAATGGAATTTCTTTTAATACGGTATTTTTTTTTGCAGTTATGGGGTAAATAATGGCGGAGATTCCAAGAATCAATAATATATTTGCGATATTGCTCCCTAGGATGTTTCCGATTGCAATTTCGCTCTTGCCTTGCACACTTGCGAACATATTAACAATAAATTCCGGGGCGGAAGTGCCAAAGGCTACGATGGTTAAGCCAATGACAATACTGGAAATTTTGAGTTTTTTTGCGATTGAGGATGCACCATCAACTAAAAGATCCGCTCCTTTGATGAGAAAAAAGAATCCGATGATAAATAGTATGTATGTAATCATATAACTTAATTAGTACGTATTGTATTCGTTTTCTTCTTATAAGTAAATCGTTTTTGTAGCAAAGCAACCATTATTCAATAATTAGGCTCCTTACCTTAATTCTGCATTTTTGAATAATGGATATCCTCTTAAAAATTCATGTATTTTTGTGATGTTTTTTCCTTCTAATTGTAGCTCTTCTACTATTATCGATCCATCTATTGTTTTTATATTTAAATTTTGATTTTTATCTAAAAAGGTTTCACCTGCTGTTTTATTGATTCCAAAATGATTTAAATCTATCGATGCTTTTATGATTTTGATTTTTTTTTCATTTAACATGCAGTAGCAAGATGGCCATTGGCTGTACGCCCTTATTTTGTTAATAATTTGTAGACTTGTGTCATTTAAGAAGTCAATTTTGCCGTCTTCTTTATTTATTTTTTTACAATAACTTGCTTGTAATTCATTTTGCGCGATTTTTTTGGCGTTGTTATTTGTAATATTAACTAATGTTTCAATCAATAAATCAGCTCCTAGAAGACTCATCTTTTCGCTAAGTGATTGCAAATTATCTGTATTTTCTATTTCTAAACTTTTTTGCGCCAAAATATCACCTGCGTCCATTTTTTTTACCATTTCCATTATTGTAAGTCCTGTGAATTTGTCTCCATTTAGCAAGGATTGATGGATAGGGGAAGCTCCTCTGTATTTTGGCAGTAATGATCCATGGACATTGATTGAGCCATATTTCGGTAATTTTAACACTGTGTTGTTCAAAATTTGTCCAAAAGCCACCACTACAAAAAAATCACAATTTAAAGATTTTAGTTTTTCTATAGTTTTTAAATCTTTATTAATATTATCTTTTTGAATTATGAATGCAGGATCAAATCCATTGTTTAATGCAAATTCCTTGATCGCAGTTGGAGTGACTGTATTTTTCCTCCCAATAGCTTTATCTTCTTGAGTGATAATTGTAGCAACATCAAATCTATTATTTTCAAGAAGACTTTTTAAGCATGGAATGCTAAACTGCGGTGTGCCAAAAAAAGCGATTTTTATTTTATTATTTTTCATAACGTCAACATTTTAACATGAAAATAGCGAAAATATCTGCGATTTTTATATCTTTTTTGCAAATTTTCCTTTTTTGGATTGTTATTTTTGGATTTGCTTTGTTAAATACGTTTTTTAGTGAAGATTTTTATGATCAAAAATTTCTATCTGTTTTTTATGATAAATCTAGAGATTTTATAATTTCTGAATTTGAAAATCAAAGTAACAAATTAACGAATTTTTTTATTTCAGCTGACGATTTTACTGTAGTGCTTGATAGATATTATGAACTTTCTGATGTTCAAGCTATAAAAGATGAATTTTTTACTGAAATTAAAAATTATGAGACTGCTGATGAATTCGTTTTATCTTTGGAATTTTTGAAGACTGATTTTCAAAATATTTCAGATGATTTGTCTGAGCAGGTAAGCACTGATTTTTTATCTTATTATGTCAAATCAATTTTGAATTTCGCGCAGTATATACCTCCTGAAATTACTTTGAGTGAAGGTACTAATAAAAATTTTATTGAATTATTATCATATCTTTTTAATCAACAATTACTTTTGAAATGTTTTTGGCTTATTCTGAAATTTTTGGCCGAGCAGCTGGGTTGAAGCTTTTTTGCTGTAAATTGTCTTCTTTGGACTAAGTCAAAGAAGAAAAAGCTTCAGTTTGCGGCAGTTTCTCTTGCCGGTATCACTTTTATCAATTTATTGTTATCGCTTGGATTATTCAAGGCAGCAAAAATTTTCTTTTTGGAAAGTTTTCCGATAAAACAAATTAATAACGTTGATATCAATATAAGTCCTGAAATTTATAATCTTTTTGCCGGACCTTTGTATTTGGAGGTGATCTATGGAATTATGCTTTCTTTTGCAATTTCTTTGATTTTTTATATAGTTTCTACTTTTTTGAAAGAAAAATAAATTTATATGAATATTGTTGATATAGAAAATCAGGTTAAAAATTGCTCTAAATGTAAACTTTGTCAAAATAGGACTAATGCTGTAACTGGTTATGGTAGTTTAACTGCGAAAATCATTTTTGTTGGCGAAGCTCCAGGCAAAGATGAGGATTTGCAAGCTAAGCCTTTTGTTGGAAGAGCTGGTAAATTTTTGGATGAATTACTGAAGTCCATTAATTTAAAACGAGATGATGTATATATAACAAATGTTGTTAAATGCAGACCGCCTAATAATAGAGATCCATTGCCTGATGAGATCAATGAATGTATGGAATATCTAAAAAAACAGCTTGAAATTATCAAACCGCTTCTTATCATTACTTTGGGCAGGCATTCAATGAATTTATTTTTACCAAATTTGAAAATATCTGAGGTTCATGGTCAGCCAAAAAGATATCAAGGCATATCTTCAAGCGCAAAACAAGTATATTTACCTCTTTATCATCCAGCCGTTGCCTTGTATAATCCAAACTTTCGTAGCATTCTTATGAAAGATTTTGCTAAAATACCAATGATTTTAGAAATGTTGAATTCTAAATTATATTCACATGTCACAAGCTAGATATTTACTTTATATATTTGCCGCTGCAGTACTTGGTTGGATTTCTGTAGCTATGGTGTTTTATAGATTAGATCCGTATGAATCGACAGGGTTGGCTTTGATTTTACTTTTTTTTGGTTTGTTTATAGCTTTGACTGCTACTTTTGCTCTGATTGGTTATGCTATAAGAAGATATATTCATCATAGTGAAATCTTTTATAGTCATATTAATGTTGCGCTAAGGCAAGGTCTTTTACTTTCTATATGCAGTCTGGCTTGCCTTTTTTTGCTTATTATAAATGCGCTCACTTGGTGGAGTGGACTTTTGATTGTTGTTTTTATTACTCTTATTGAATTTTACATAGCAAGTGAGGAACATTAGCCGTTTACTTCCAAGATAATGGTGATGACGGTTTGTACAATGACGTAAGATACTAATATTACAAGCAGTCCTATTATTGCATAAGTCAGTTTTTTCTTACCTTCTTCAATTTGACCTGAGCTGTCTCCGCGTGAAGTTACCATCCAAAGACCCGCAACAATTATCATAAGTACGGCAAGTGGACCAGCAAGTTGTATTAATTTACCTGCAAACATTTGCAAATAAGCATTTACTGTTCCTTCATTATATTCATTGAATTGCGTGTTCTGTGAAAGATTATCCGGTTTGTATTTATTTGAAATTGTAACAGCGGCACTTGCAATAGTATTTGTTGCAATGATTATTATGAGCGATATTATTATTTTTTTTAGCATTTCCAGTTCAAAATTAAGAATTCATAATTCAGCATTAATCCAGATCCAGTCTTGCAATGCCATAGACTACACTGTAAGCGAGCCCAATTGTCACAATGCCATAGATTGAATATGTGAGTATTTTTTTTGCGGTTCCTTGCATGTCGCTATCTTCTCTTGCCAGAACAAACATAATGCCTGAGATTGATATTGATATGAAACATAGAGTGCCTGTAAATCCAAGAATTAATCTAACCACTGATGCTGTAAAGTCTTTGTAATTTTGATCAGGTAATCTCTCTACATAGTTTAGGTCCGGATTGCTTGACGATTCATTTGTGCTGCCATCTTGATATATCACTTCGTATTTTCGAAATACCGAGCTAGAGTCAAGCGCATAAACGTTTTGGATTGATAGCAATGCTATAATTGAAATTAATAATATTTTGTACAATTTTTGTATCATTTTGTTTGTGTATTAACAATTATTGGTGGTCCTGGTTTTTGTGTTGCTTTAAGTCCGTCAAGATAACTAATAATATTGACAATGCTATATGAAAGAATGCCTATGCAAAGTCCAATAATTGCGTATACTATTGTGTTTTTTGCGTTGTTTGCGCGATCAGTATTGTTATAAGCTGTGAGATATTGCACTCCGCCAAATATAAGAAAAAACAAACTTGCACTGCCAAGTATTCCTGAAAGATTTTTTACAATTGTAGGAATGAGAGTATCTGTTAAATATGTTCTATTTTTTTCAGCGCTTTCACTGACTGGACCCGGCAAGGTTGTTGGCTTTGGAATTGTAACGCTACCAGCTAAACCTGTTTGAGCCAAGCTAAAAGTAATTAAGCTTGTAACTATGAAGATTTTAATAATTTTTTTCATTTTATTGTGCTACAAAAAATGTAGGATTAATTGTATAAAGAACAAGGCCGGATAGCATCAAAAGAGCTATGCCGGCTAGAGATTGTCCTATGCGTCTTTTGACTTCTTCTTGTTGTCCGTCGCCTCCTACCATTAACTGAATACCTCCAACTACGATTGAAAAAACTGCAATTACACCCATTAATCCTGCTACGTAAATATATATTTCACTGATGTAATTTTTCATAAAAGCCACACCACCGCTTCCTTTGATACAATTCGTTGATCCTAATGCTTCATTTAATTCCACATATACTTCTCCAGGTTGCGCGTTACATGGAAGTTTTTCTTCAGCGAATACTGTCGATGTATTTAAGCTTAAATTTATTATTATAATTATTAATGTTGTGAGTATTTTTTTCATCTTTGTTTTAATAAAATAATGATTCGACAAATATTACAATTATGTATGACGAAAAGACGAAAACAAGGCCTATTACTGCAGATTGCATCATTTCTTTCGCTTTGTTGATATATTCTTCATGTCCTGAAATCATCATGATACCTGCAATGACTATTATTAAAAAAGCTATAGAGCCTGCTATTTTTGTCAAAAATTCAATTGTTGTAAGTATGAATGAAATGATTGGCTCGTTTTTTTTGTCGCTAAAATATGCCTGTTTTTGTTCACCTTCAGCATTTGACGCACAGTCTTTGACGCTTAAATATTGTTTCACTTCAAATTGATCGTAGCGTTTTGATTCTGTTGTTGGAGGACAATCGGCAGCAAAACTTAATTGTGTTAATCCAATTAAAATAAACAAACTGATGGATGTAATTTTAATGGATTTAATTAATGTTCTCATTTTAAAGTTAATGAAATCCTTTTATTATACCATAATTAGAGCTGAGAACTGAGAGTCGAGAGCTGAGAATCTTGGAAATCAGTAGATTTTTAGTGAAAATGTGGTGTGATTTTTTTCATTGCTTGGTCAAAAGTTTGCATTCCCTCAGTGGTTGAAATTTCTATAATTCCGTCAATTTGATGTATTTTATTTTGACGAATGAGATTTTTGATTTGATGATTGTTTATCAAAATTTCACACACCGGTAATCTTTGATTTTTTGTTGTATCAAAATATAATTCTTGGTAGATAATCATTTGTAATAAATCGGATAATTGATTTCTAATTTGTTCTTTACTGTTATGATTTTCAAAATTATCTAAAATTCTATTGATTGCTTTTGAAGCAGAGTTTGCATGTAGCGTAGCAAAAACCAAATGTCCTGTTTCTGCCAATTTTAAAGCTGTTTTGATTGTTTCATCATCTCTCATTTCGCCGATTGAAATTATATTAGGATCTTCACGAAGGGCAGCTCTCAGAGCTTTGTAAAAATCTCTTGTGTGAATATCAATTTCTCTTTGATGTATTAAAGATTTTATGTTGTGAAACCTGAATTCAATTGGATCTTCGAGTGTAATGATGTGAACTGCTTTAGATTTATTGATTTCATTAATGATTGCAGCTTGCGTTGTAGATTTGCCACAACCAGATGGACCGCAAAAAACTACAAGTCCGGATTTCAGATCTAATATTTTTTTTAGATTTGTTGGTAAATTTAGATTTTGAAAGCTCGGTACTTCAAGCGGTATCAGATGAAAGATTGCCGTCAGCCCTTTTGAGTGTATGAAGATATTTACTCTGAATCTAAATTGATTTTCAATTTCCAAGCTCAAATCAATATCAGATTCAAGTTCAAGTTTTTTGAGAAATAATTTCGGTAAAAAACTTTTTATATAGTTTTCAGATTTTATTCGATTAATTTCTTCTTTTCCGTCAATTGTAATAAGTTCGCCATTGATTCTGAGTAATGGTTTTGATCCTGTAGATATATAAAGATCTGAGGCGTTTTTTTCTTTTGCTAATCTGAAAAGTTCTAGTAATTCTTGTGAAATTTCCATGTAAGTTTTATATAGTTGATAATATTTCCTCTGCTTCTTTGAGGCTTTTCACTCTTACCAATTTGCTTCGTAATTCTCCTGCCCCATTGATTCCTTTTACGTAAGTTGCCAAATGTTTTCTCATTTCAAGCATGCCTTTTTTTTCACCTTTTGTTTCTACATTTAACTGACAATGTTTAATAAACCATGGTAATTTTTCTTCAAAGCTATTTGGTGTTTTGTAATGTTTATGATGAAGCGCGGCGTATATTTCTCCCATAATCCAAAAATTTCCCATTGTTCCTCTTCCTATCATTACTCCATCAAGATTGGCTATTTTTGAAATAGCATCTGATGCAGATTTAATATCTCCATTGCCTATGACTGGTATTTTTAGATGTCTTTTTATTTCATGCATTGCCTCCCAATTTGCCAATCCGCTATACATTTGCTTCGCGGTTCTGCCATGTAACGTGATTAATTTGGCGCCTGCTTTCTCCATTTTTCGACAAAAATCTATCATAAAATCTATATCGATTTTATCAATTCCAATTCTAGTTTTTATTGACACTGCCAAATTTGTAGCTTCATTTGTTGCTTGTACAATTTCCATTGCTAATGATGGATTTTTTAGCATTGCTGATCCGTGATCAGATGAAAAAACTTTTTTGGCCGGACATCCCATGTTTATATCGATTGCGGCAACTTTTAATTCTTCTTCAAGAACTTTTGCCGCAACAGCAAAATTCTTTGGGTTTTTGCCAAAGATTTGCGCGACAAGAGGAGATTCTTTATCGTTATTGAATTCAACTTGAGATATTGTTTTTTTGCTGTTATGAGCTATGCCGTCGCTACTGGTGAATTCTGTAAAACATATAATTTCAGGACAGACATTTTTGATTAATTGCCTATATGCAGAATCCGTATAACCTGCCATTGGAGCCAATGCAACTATTGGTTTTGCTAATTTTGTCCAAAAATCTTTCATCGTAGAATATTAAACAAGCTAATCTTTTGTTATGCAAGTGCTATTCATCTCCTAACTTTTGATGTTTTTGGAGTTTCTGTTTCTTCGTATGGAATATATGCAATATTCTCTTTTTCAATATCTCGAAAATCCCTATGGTCAATTGTGGGGCTTCCTATTGTAAATAAAGTCGCATTGGAATTGTTATCTTCAAGTGAGGCTGACAAAATATAAGTTTGCCTTGTTCCTATGATGTTGTCGTAAACAGCGTATGCATATTTAAAAGGTGCTGTGTTTAATGGATCGCTGATTAAATTTGTAATTAAATTTTCTTTTTTAAATTCATTCTCAATAGTTGAAGCTTCTGGGTATTGATAATGTAATCGGTAATAGATATTTAATGCTTTCTTGATATTTTCTAAATCATTTATTCTAGTATTGTTCCTGATTTGGCTCTCATCAGTGAAATTATTGCTTTTTAATATGTCGTTTTGGCTAGATGTATTGTAATAATCGCCAAAAACGATTCCGCCAACCCCTAGAAACAGAAAAAAGAAAAAAAATACTATACTTGCTATAAGTGTTCTAAGTATTTCCAAAGCGATAGGTTCATTTGTCTCATTTTTGTCTGCTAGATCTGTTGTTTCTATTTTATTCTCGATTTTTTCTGTTGCTTGAATATTTTGTGCTTTGCTGTCTTTTGGATATAGGAGATGAATATTTTGTTCTGTCATTTTGTGTTTTTTAGCTCTGTTTCGATTTGAGGAACTATATTTTCTATAGCAGCCCATTGCGATTCTTCAAGTTCTGGAACTAATATTATTACTTCATCACCTGCTTGTCCTTTGAAATATGTTACTGAAGCTAGCAGTACTTTGTAATTTTTGCCATCTGCTAATACATAAAATTGACTTCCTTCTTGAATGAGTGGACCTTTGATTCTTCGTCTAGGTGCTGGTCCTATTTGTTTGTATAAGAAAGAGCCGTCATCATCTATAGTTAATTTCAAAATATCTCCCTCTATTAATTTTGATTTGCTAGCATAGTTGGCTGGTACTGGGAATATTTTAGTCTTTGGTCCGATCATATTTTGTCCATCAAATACGCCTTCTACTACCTTGTCTTCAAATTCATTATATTGTAAGAGTTCATCTGCTATTTCTGTGTATTCTTTTCTTTTATCATCTGATTTATTGCCACATATTTCAATCAAAATTTGCTTTGCTGATCTGAGATTTGATTCTGCACTTTCCAAAAGTTCCTTTATAAGGGAAATCTTTGATGCGTTTGCCATGGTTTTTATTTTTATTTTTTTGTGTATGTCGTCAAATTATATCAGACCTTTGCATGATGGTCAATTTTACAAATTGCTTTCAATTATATTATATACAATTTTTGCTGATTCAGATCTCAATAAATAATTTTCAGCTCCAAAAGTACCATCATCATAGCCTTTCATAAATCCAATTTTCATGACTTCATAAACATAAGGGACATACCAGTCCATATCTTTGAATATTGTTGCAATATTTTCATCTATACTTTGATTGTCTGCTAAAAAAAGTATTTTTGCGGCTTCAGCGCGATTTATTTCTTTGTTTGGATAGAAATTTCCATTTTCGTATCCACTGACAATATTTAATTTGATTGATTTGTAGATTACCAGTGAAAGTTCACTGTCATCATAAGGTATATCGTATAATAATTTTTCGATATTTTCTTTTTCTGAAAAATCTATTTTGTTGGCAATAAGTACTAATTTTAGGAATTCAAATCTTGTAATCGGTTCATCTGGTTTAAATAAATTGTTTGCGTATCCTTTTAGTATTGGGCTCCCATCAACACAAATATTTCGAAGTTTATCTATGTATGTTTTTGCCCAGTTTTCATCTGCATCTTCAAAGTTTTTATTTGTACAGTCCTCAAAAATTATTTCTTTTGTTATGGTTGTATTATCTATAGTAGTTAAAATTGCTGAGTTGGATTCAATATTTGTCGCATTTGTTGTATTGTTAGAATTTTTAGTATTGCTGGAATCTGTATTTTTTTTTGGATTTGTATCGTTTTTCACTGTTTGGCTTGTTTCTGTGTTGGTCTTTGGATTACTGTCTTTTGTTTCTGTAGTTTTTGTCTCTGTAATAGTGTTATCTGCTACGCTGTTTGTTTTTTCTTCGTTTATTTTGCTAATATTTATTGGAAAAGTAATAGAACTTATTACAGGAGTTGATTTTTTGTTGCTAGACAAATCTTCTGCTTCTATTTTGAAAAAATAACTTGTATTTGCTTCCAGTCCAGTTAGTTCAAATTCATTGTTGCTAACATTTTGTAGATCAGCACTATTGCTCACTGCTTTTGTAACTGAGTTTTTATCTTTGCCAAAATAAAGTTTAAACTTTTTTATCTTACTTTCGATTAATTTGTCCCAGCTTAATTTTATGTAATCAGATCCTATTTCTTTTACCAATAAACTTTCAAGACCCTTTGGTGGAGCGGTGTCTAAATCAAAAGATTGACTGAGAATTTTGTTGCTATAATTGAGTCCATCGTAGGCTGTTAGCCTTATTTTGATATCTCCTTCGAAATCAGTTAAATCATTTTTGGCATCCCAGATTATTATTAGATCCAAGTCTCCTAAGCTTGTAGGCAGCGTCACACCTTTGCCGATTTGGAAATCAGAATCTTTGTCATCTATTGCTGTGTCTCCTTTGTTGTGAACAACTAAACTAATTGATGCGTTATTCCATTTTGAGAAATCAGCATTTGCATATTCTACTTTGATTGCTGTGTTGTCTTGGTTATTATCTTTGATATTGATTCCAAAAGAGACTTGTCCTGTATTGTTTAATATTTGTTTTGGATCCTCTGTGATTGAGATTTCAGGTTTTTTGTTTTTTAAGATGATTGTTTCTTGATTTTTTGATTCTTTTTTAAATCCTTTAAACAATATTTCATTTTCATTCGTTGCGAAACTATCTATATTTTCTTTTATTTCGTTTAATGTTGAAAAATTTGTACTATTTTCCGCAATGAGCCATTGATTATTTTCACAATACCACCATATTTCTCCATCAGCGCTTACTTGATAATATAATGAATCCAAATCCTCAAAATTTGCTTTTACGATATTGTAAAAGCTACTTATTAATAGACAAAATAAAATAATAAAACTGTATTTTTTTATACTTTGTCGCAAAGATTAATTTTAAATAAAGCAATCTCTATATTCTATAAAAAAACAACATTATTAACCATGACATAACTCAACATTATGTCTACTTTGTCGCTACGAATTTAACAAATCCTTAACAAATGGTAAAATCTTTGTTGGAAATTTGTTAAAGAATTTTATTGTTCAAGACAATTAGCAATTAACTCTGCGAATTCTGTTGTGGCATCAGGTCCGTTGGCTGTGATAATGATGCCATCTTTTTCTACTGGATTGCCTGTGTAATTTGCTCCATGCAATTTCAAATTTTCCGCCTGATCAGCAAAACACGTTGTTCTTTTATTTTGTAGAATTTCCGCATTGGCTAGTATTGATGGGGCTGCGCATATAGCACAAGTCAATTTATTTTTGTTGTAAAAATCTTTTGCTAGTTTATGGCAAATTTTGTTATCAAATAATTTGTAACTCCCTGCGCCACCGATGAATACAATCGCATTGTAGTCATCCACTTGAGCATCTTCTATCAATAAATCCACTTCTGTTTTGCCTGAAAATCTGCCTTCAACATTGAAACTGGTACTTGCTGTATCTACAATGTGACCGTGGGCTTCAAGTACCATTTTGCTGTCTCCATATTCGTGATCTTGATAACCTTTTTCTGCGATAATCATTAATATTTTTGCCATATTATTAGTTAGTGATTCGCTGTGAATTATAATAGAAAAAGTTGATTTTTACTATTTATTGTTTTTTATGGATCAAAGAGAAAACAGTTTGAAGAAATTGGGATACAAATCCCCCAACCCCCTTTCATTTAAAGGGGGCTTTTTATAGTTACTAAATTGTTGATAGTTTTGCATATTTTATCAAATCTTTTAAATATTTCTTCGTTTTTAAATCTTATTACTGTTAAAAAATAATTATTTAAAATAGATGTTCTTTCTTTGTCGTACTCTAAATGATCAACTTCAAAGTGTTGATCTCCATCTATTTCAATAACAAGTTTTAATTTAGGACAATAAAAATCAACAATATTTTGCAAGCTCTATCTTTTAATCTAGGATTATAAGCTAAATATCTACTGTTACTGATAAAATTTTTAGTCATATTACTTTTACTGCATTACCCCCCTTTAAATGAAAGGGGGCAGGGGGGATTAAAAACCCAGCCATAAAATTATACTTAAATTTTTAGTAAATTCTTTGTTAAAATTTTATTTTTTCAAACCATTTTCTCTTTGATCCTTTTTATCGCTTAAAAGTTGACGATTGGTAATTATTGTGTTATGATTGAGGTAAAATAAATAAATTTACTTACATTTATATGTTAAGTCCTAGTAGTATTCCCACGGAAAAAAATGAGTCTTTAAATTTATTAATTAATGAAAGTTATTTTGTTAATGACGGTAAAGTGAACGCGAATTACTATGTAGAAGGTGGTGATGCATTAATTCAGGAATTAAAAAATCAGGGTTATTGTGAAGAAGCTCAATTTGATAATAATGAAAAAAATAAATTAGATGTATCTGTTTTAGCTTTAGTACAAGCAATGATTGAATATAGAGTTGTTGTAGCTAATAATGGTAAAATACATCTATTTAGTATGCCCACTGCTTAGACAGGTTCTTGAAAGTTTCTTGATAAAATACATTTTTTTTGTCATCCTTAAATCATCTTTAGATATATTTAAACATTTATAATGCTTTCAGTGTTTTTGTTCACTCCATTGGTTCTTGTAAATCTATTTGTTAATTCAATAAGTTCACCCTTTTTATTTTCAGATATAGATCGTATTCCAAATGCTGACTGTGTATTGATTCTTGGCGCTTCGGTCTATAGTGATGGAAGCCTTAGTGATGCGCTTGAAGATCGTGCTGATGCTGCGATAAAAATTTATAATGCAGGAAAAGCAAAAAAAATATTAGTTAGTGGTTTTGTTGACGAGGCTTATAACGAGCCATTGACTGTCAAAAATTATTTATTAAAGCATGGGATTGCTGAGGAAGATTTGTTAATGGATGAAACTGGTATAAGTACCGTAGAAAGTTTAAAAAATGCCAAAAATATTTTTGGCATTAAATCTTTGATTATTCCAACACAAAAATTTCATGTAAATCGTGCCGTTTTTGATGGCATAGCGATTGGACTTAAGGTGTATGGGTTTGGAGTTGAAGATGAAGGCTTACTTAAGATTGATGATTTTCGTAGAAGGGAAGTGTTTGGAAAGGTGAAGGATTTTTTTTCATTTTAATCGAGTAGATGATCCAAAACTAGGCTTTTTCATGTTGTCAGAAAGTATATATTCTGATATCCTGTTTATGGAAAATATACTTTTATTCTAAATGTTATGATATACACAGTTTTGGCGACAACAAAAGGTCAGATTACTATACCTAGTAAATTAAGAGATGAGTTTAATATCGATGAAAATACGCCTTTGGTTTTGGATAGTAAAAAACTAGGTGAAATTACTATTAAGGTTATGAAGGTTGTTGATTATAATGAATGTGCTGAATATTATGAAGATGCAAAAGGATTTGGTTTACGTTTTAAACATGGTATAGATCCTCAAGTTTTAATCGATAAGATACAAGAAATAGATGGATAATATAAGTAAATTCTTAAAAAAGCTTAATAAAAAACAAAGAGCTATTTTTTTGCTTATTTTTTCTGATATAAAAATTTTAAAGATTCAAGAATACGATGTTAAGCCTTTAATAGGCTATAAAAATATTTTTAGGATTCGTAAAAATGATATAAGAATTGTTTTTACAAAACTGAATGATCAAGGCATTGTTTTGGATATCGATTTTCGTAAAAATATTTATAAAAATCAATAAAATGCCACAAAATCTAATTGAAAAAATTGCTCAGAAATATGCAAAAGATCTGCCGAAAGGCTATTTTGTCAAATCAGGTGACTATATTAATATTGAGCCTGCTTATGTAATGACACACGACAACACCGGTGCTGTTATACCAAAATTCAAAGAAATAGGAGTTAAGAAATTATATAATGCTGATCAGGTTGTTATAACATTGGATCATAATATTCAGGATAAAAGTGAGAAAAATCTCAAGAAATATAAGGAAATTGAAAATTTTGCAAAAAATATGGGAGCGCATTTCTATCCGGCTGGACGAGGTATAGGACATCAAGTTATGTGTGAGGAAGGATTTGTGGAGCCAGGGACTTTTGTGGTTGCGTCAGATAGCCATTCCAATATGTATGGTGGATTGGGAGCGCTTGGAACTGCTATTGTGAGGACAGATGCAGCAGCTATTTGGGCAACTGGAAGAATGTGGTGGCAAGTTCCAAACGTTGTGAAAGTTGAATTTCGTGGTTTTTTGCAAAATGGAGTATCAGGTAAAGATGTCATTATTGCTCTTTGCGGTTTTTTGAATAAAGATGAAGTTCTCAACTCTGCAATTGAGTTTTGTGGTGAAGGTCTTAAAAGTTTGAGTATTGATGAAAGACTTACAATTTCAAATATGACAACAGAGTGGGGGGCTGTTGCTGCCGTGTTTCCTTCTGATAAGATTTTGAAATCGTGGTTAGAAAAAAAACTCAGTTCCCCGCCTGTACCAATTCGGGCAGGTCAGTTCCCCGCCAGAACCATGTCGGGCAGGTCAGTTCTCAAAACTCTATCAGCAGATAGTGAAGCATTTTATTCGCAAAAAATTACTGTAGATTTAGCTTCGATTGAGTCTTATGTTGCCGGTCCAAATGATGTTAAGAAAATTGTAAAAGTTTCAGAGTTAGCCAAAAAAAATATAAAAATTAATAAAGCGTATTTACTTTCTTGTGTGAATGCTAGATTGAGTGATTTTGAAATTGCCGCTAAAATTTTGAAAAATAAAAAAGTTGCTGAAGGACTTGAATTTTATATTGCCGCGGCATCATCAAAAATTGAGAAAGAGGCTAAGGAAAAAGGTTTTTGGCAAGATTTAGTTGCTGCCGGAGCAATAGAGCTACCTTCCTGTTGTGGTCCGTGCATTGGCTTAGGAATCGGGTTGCTTAAGGATGCTGAAGTTGGAATTTCAGCTACAAATAGAAATTTCAAAGGACGCATGGGATCGTCGAAAGCTGAATGTTATTTAGCATCTCCAGCTACAGTGGCTTATAGTGTTATTGAGGGGAGGATTACAGGTGGGGAGGGAGAAAGGGTAAAGGATAAAGAAGAGGGAGGGGAGGTATATGGTATATCGTATATGGTATATGGCATAGATAATAGGAAGCTTTGTAATCAGGATATTATCGATGGATTCCCAAAAATTATAGAAGGGGAAATTGTTTTTTGTCCAAAAGATAATATGAATACTGATGGAATTTATCCTGGGAAATATACATATCAAGATGATTTAACTCCAGAAGATCAAAAAAAAGTTGTTATGGAAAATTATGATCCAAGTTTTTCTGAAATTGCAAAACGTGGAGATATTCTCGTTTCTGGTGTTAATTTTGGTACAGGATCTTCGAGGGAACAGGCTGTAACTGCACTTAAATATTTTGGCATTAAATTAATTGTTGCGGGATCATTTAGTGATACTTACAAAAGAAATGCATTTAATAATGGATTTATTTGTATAGAGTGTCCTGAATTTGTAAAAATTCTGTACGGAAAATTGAACAAAAAAGTTTTGACATTGAGAATAGGACTTAGTTGTAAGATTGATTTTGTGAATTCAGTTTTGGAATGTGAAGCTAAAAAATACCCAATAAATTCATTGGGAAAGCTTATGCAGCAGTTGATAATGGCAGGGAGTTTGGAGCGCTTTGTATTTGGAGCGGGTGATCGGAATCGAACCGACCTCAACAGCTTGGAAGGCTGTGGTAATAGCCACTATACGACACCCGCTTGAAAAAGCTTTCGATGAGAGCAAGAGTATTTTATTTGAATTTTTGTGAAATGCAAGTTACTTTTGTGTTTGATGCATTTTTCTCAATTAAAATACGGCACTTTTGGAAAAATAGTCAGCCCTTTTAGTTTTCCAAATAATGATTCTTCTCAAAATATTGAACTTGATTTTGGTGTTTTGAAAAATGAATTAGCTTTTGTGCCGGATCTAATTTGTTCAGGGAGGCAGGTTCATGAGGATAGAGTTGAGCTAATTTGTAAGACTCAGATCCATTGCTCTGCTCAGAGTGACATTGTGAGAAGATTTGACAATACTGACGCGTTGATTACTGATATGCAGAATGTGCTACTTTTGAATTACACTGCTGACTGTTTGCCTGTTTTTATTTTTGATCCTGTGCAAGGATGTATTGGGTTGGTGCATAGTGGGTGGAGGGGGGTAGCGAAAAAAATAACTAATAAAGTATGCGTGACAATGAATGAAGTTTTTGGATCGAAATTCGAAAATATTGAGGTATTTGTTGGACCTTTTATACGAAATTGTTGCTATGAACTGAAAGATGAGTATCTTGATAAAATAAAAGCTTTTCAAGAATATAAAGATGTTATTTCGGATAGAGATAAGAAAAAATATTTGGATTTATCACGGATTCTAGAAACTGATCTTATAGAAATTGGTATAAAAAATGATAAAATTCGGTTTTCTGATGTTTGTACAGGATGCAACATTGATAAATACGCTTCACATTTTGTAGAGCAGAATGAAAGAGATAGTTTTAATTGGAATTATATGTGTTTTTTATAATCTCTCCATTCTACATCTAAGGTTATGATTCCAGCGTTGTCTGCCATTTCTGCGATTTCTTCACTGCTCATTTCTGGTAATATTTTTGATACACTTGTTCTTTCTTCCTCAGAGCTAACTTTTGCAGCTAAACCCCTTCTTTCAGAATAGTAATTGACATTATGAAGATATGACAAAATATAGATTAGTTCAATATATTTATGCATTACTTTTTTCAGTATCACTGTTGCTGTATCTTTTTTCGGACCATTTTCCATATCTTGCAGTTCTTTTCTTAGCATGTATGTCCGCATATCTTTTTCAATGGCTGTTCTGAGCATTCGTTTCGCAACCGGGTTCATCGTTGTATCTTTTTTTGCCTCAAGCAATATTGCTGATAAAAGACGTATCATTGGCTCATAACCTTGATTTTCTTCATCGTCAAATCCAAAACTTGGCTTAATTCCTTTTCTTGTAGTTTTTACAGCCTTTCTTGTTGTCTGACTAATGCTCACTAATTTTAAAGATGTTGAAGTGTCATTTGATTGTAGTGGAACAGATAAAGGTCTTGTTTCTTGACGAGTGGAACGTTCCAATACCATTGTGAATATAGGTAGGAAACTAATATACGCAATCATATTCTTGAGTTTTGCGGAAGTCAAATTTTTTGTTCAATTATTTCATTAATGCTATTATCGAATTTGGTATTCAAAATATATTATAAAAATTCAATGGTTAAATTTTATTCTTTGTCGAAAAAACACATTGTTTTTAGCTTATTTGTCTTATTTGCAGTATTTGCGATCGTTAATTATGAGGCCAAAAATCAAAACGTTTTTGTAAATATATTCAATTTGTTGAGCAGTTCTACCAGTAGTGTTATGTCGATTAGGATTGAGCCTGCCAGTCAAACTTTGGATATCAATGAAGAATATAGCTTTACAAGTTATGCGCAAACGTCAACCGGTGATGTGTCTATTAAGAGTGCGTGGACTTTTGGTGATGAATCGTATCTAGCCGAGAATGACTGCGCAACTGTCTCAAAAATTTGCAAAGTTCATATAATAACAGGTCCAGGAAGTTTTCAAATTAACGCAAAAGCTGAAGGGAAAACAGCAAAAGCTAGTATTACAGTAACAAGTGAAGCTATCGATTCAGATTTCGCCTCGGATTCTACAGATGGAGCTTCATCTTCACAACCTGAGATGTTTATAGTTCCAGAAAAACGATCTATGAACCAAGCAAGCGCTTATACTTTTACAAGTTATGTTAGCTATTCTACAGGTACAGTTGAGGTTGATAGCGATTGGATATTGAGTGATGAAAATTTGGCTGATTTGGATAGTAATTGTGAAAAAAACTCTAAATGTATAGTTTATAGCGGTTTAGAATCTGCAAAAGTTGTTTTAAGCGCCAAGTTTTTTGACTTATCATCTGATGCCTCTGTTACAATAAACAGTAATTTGATTAATCCTTTTACTGATGAGCTTCCTGATTGGGCAAAAGAGGCGATTATTAGTTTGTATAGTAGGGGAATTATAAAAGGCTACGAAGATTCTCGTTATGGATCTTCTGATGAAGTGACTAGGGGGCAATTGATTGTGCTTGTTGAACGACTTCTTAAGCATTTAGATCTCTACGATGACGCTGCGTTGACAGGAGTGAATTGTAATAAATTCAATGATGTTTTGTCTGATTATTATGCTTATAATGCTATATGTTATAGTGATGAACTTGGTTGGCTTGATAGGGAGTCTGATGTTTATGATAGCTATTTGCCAAATGACAGTTCTCTTCGAAAAATTGTTGCTCGTATTGTTTTGAAGAGTTTTTTGGAAAAATTAATAGAAGCGGATGGATATGATAAGTCTTTTATTAGTTCTTACGGCACGCAATTTTCCGACATATCTGAAAATGATCCTTATGCATTTGACATTGGCTCAGTGAATTATTATAAAATTATGACAGGTCAGGGTGACGGCACGATATTTTCAGCAAATACAACTTTGAATCGAGCAGAACTAGCTCAAATTTTGTATAGAATTTTGGAGCTTTTGTGATTTTTTGCTTGATATCTTTCAGTGATAGTGTAGCCTATACAAGGTTTTTGTTCAATATTTACATGTTAAACATGAAAACGCAAAGATTAAAAATAGCAATTCAAAAAAAAGGCAGGCTTACCGCTCAAACAATGCAAATTTTGAAAGATATAGGCTTGCAATTTGAGTTATCAGAAAGATCACTTTTTGCATCTTGTGAAAATTTTCCACTTGAAATAATACTTGTGAGAGATGACGACATTCCGGAAATGGTAAAAGACGGAGTTGCTGATTTGGGAATAGTTGGTGAAAATATGATACAGGAATCTGCAGTAGCAGTTGTTGAGATTATATCTCTTGGTTTTGGTAAATGTAGATTTATTATTGCCTGTCCAAAAGATAGCAAGATCAAAAAATTATCTGATTTAAAAAATAAAAAAATAGCAACTTCATATCCTGTTGTTACTGAGAGTTTTTTTGAAATAGAAAAAATTCCAGTTACTATTGTGCCAATTAAAGGCTCTGTTGAAATTGCTCCAGTGCTTGAAATGTCTGATGCGATAGCCGATTTTAGTTCTACTGGTACGACTTTGTTGCTTCATGATCTTCGTGAGATTACAGAGGTTTTTAAATCTGAGGCCAAACTTATAGCCAATCCAAATTCTTTAAAAAATAAATTTAAGCTTGAACAGATTGAGAGACTTAAAATGAGAATTGAAGGGCTAATTCGGGCGAGGCAAACAAAGTACATTATGATGAACGCTCCTGAATCAGCAGTTTTTCAAATAGCAAAAATTATTCCCGGATGTGCTAGTCCAACCGTTGTGCCTTTGCAACAAAAAGGCATGGTGGCTGTTCATTCAGTTGTTTCTGAAGAAGTTTTTTGGGATGTGATTGAACAGTTAAAAAAAGTTGGCGCAACTGGAATTTTGGTAAGTCCAATTGAAAAAATGATAATTTAACAATATAAAATATGATTCAAATTTACAAATGGTCGGAAACTTCTTATGAAGTGAAACAGAAAATTATGCGTCGTGCTGTTGCTGATATTGATGCAGTTAAAGATCAAGTTGCTTTGATTATTAAAGACGTAAAAAAAAGAGGTGATAATGCTTTGATTGATTATATTAGAAAATTTGATAATCCAAATTTTGATATTGAAAATTTAAAAGTGTCAGAAAAAGATATAAAAGAAGCTTATGAAAAAATAGCTCCAAAAACTCTTGAAATGATAAAGAGACAAATTTCTATTTCTCGTAAATTTCATGAATATCAGGCGGAACAATTAAAAAAAGTTGAGAACTGGGAAATTGAAGTCACTCCCGGAGTTGTGACAGGTCAACAAGTTACTCCAATAGATGCAGTTGGACTTTATGTGCCTGCCGGCAAGGCTCCACTTCCAACTGTCTCTCAAATACTCACTGTAGCTGCAAAAGCTGCCGGTGTTCCTAGAATAGTTGTGATTTTCCCACCAACTGGTAATCATTATGAAATTATTGTTGCTGCAAAAGAAGCTGGTGCAAATGAAATATATAGAGTTGGTGGTGTCGCTGGAATTGCAGCTCTTGCCTATGGAACTGAAACTATTAAAAAAGTAAACAAAATTGCAGGTCCAGGTTCGCCTTGGGTTCAAGCTGCGAAATTACAAGTTTTTGGTGAAGTTGGAATCGACATGCTCTCCGGCCCTTCTGAAGCAATAATTTTGGCAGACAAAACTGCGAATCCAGTATATGTTGCAGCTGATATTTTATCTCGATGTGAACATGGTCCCGATTCATCTGGAGTTTTGCTTACAGACAATATGGAATTGGCTTTGCGAACAAAAGAGGAAATTAAGAGACAATATGAAACTTTGAGTAGAAAAGAATATATTAAGATAGCCTTGGAAACTTATAGCGCTTTGATTGTAGTCGATACTTTTGATGAGGCTCTTGCGCTTACAAATGAATATAGTCCAGAACATTTGCAAGTTATGATTGATAATCCAAAATCTTTGCTACCAAAACTTCGAAATGCTGGATCAATATTTTTGGGCGACTTTGCTTCCGTGCCGGTTGGAGATTATGCAAGTGGCACTAATCACTGTTTGCCAACAGGCAACGCTCCAAAATTTTCTTCGCCAGTTTGTGTGAGTACTTTTCAAAAAACTTCTGAATATCAGATTTTGACTAAGGAAGGTTTAGAAACTTTGAAGCCAATTATTCAGACAATTTCTGATGTTGAGGGTCTTGATGCTCACAAGAGGAGTGTGGAGCTGAGATTCGAGAGTTGAGAGTTGAGAGCTGAGAATTTGAGAGCTGAGTGCTGAGAATCGAGAGCTGAGAGCTGAGAATTTGAGAACTGAGAGCCCCAAGGGGGCACGGCTGGAATGTTCTAAATGGATAGTGTAAGATGGAGGTAAATTTATTA
>CAZEDK010000027.1:0-26134 GCA_964511025.1 uncultured Candidatus Peribacteria bacterium
CAAAAGCTTTCTAATTAAATCATAATCTTTGTTGTTGAACTGTTTAAAAATTTCTTTTTTCTCAGTTCTCTCAGTCCCAAAGGGACCCCCTTGGGGCTCTCGGTTCTCAGCTCTTCTTAAAATCGATTTAATTCTCGCATAAGCATACTGAATATATGCCCCGCTATCTCCATCAAGTCTTACTGCTTTTTGAATATCAAAAACTATATCATTTTTTGAACTGCTTTGTAGCATCATAAATTTGATTCCGCCTATTGCTACTTTTTCTTTTATCTCTTCAATTTCCTTGTTCGTAAAATTTTCTTTTCCTTGAATTAATTTATCAATTTCAGCTTTTGCTTCGTCTATAAGAAATTCAGCAGTTACAACATCTCCGGTTCTCGACGACATCTTGCCTGTATTAAGTTTTACCATTCCATAATCAACATGTATTTGTTTGCCAATTAGTTTTGGATTGAGCATTTCTATTACTTTGAACACTACTTGAAAATAACCGCTCTGTTCATTTGCGACTATATGCACTTTTTTATCCATATTTGGACATAATTCATATTCTTTGACACTCAAACCTATCTCTTTGCCTTCATAAGTTGCTGTACTGTTTTTTGTTACAAACACCCTTGTATGCAGTCCATATTTTTCACCCGGAAAAACTATTGCGCCTTGCGATATTTCAAAAATTCCTTTTTTCAAATTTTCTTCAACAATTTTTTTACCCAAATCAAATACCTCGCTTTCAAAAAATAACTTATCAAAATGAGTGCCAAGCTTTTTGTAAATTATTTCAAAATAATCCAAGCTCCATTGCCTTGTCACCTGATAAAGTCCAATTAATTTTTTATCTTTACCAAGGTAAATAGCCTTGTTAATTTCCGTAATCTCAGCTTTTGCAATTTCATCATTTTCATAAGCTTTTCCACCAATCGCATATACTTTGCCCAAATATTCCGCTCTTTTTTGTGCGGTATCCAAATCTTTCACGATCCCTTCCTTATTAATCGCCCAAATGCATTTAGCAACATGTGGGCCGATATCTCCTTGATAATTGGCTCGAAAAACAGTCGCGCCTTCGTTTTCAAATATCCTCACCAAAGATTCTCCTAAAGAAAGATTTCTTAAATGTCCAATATGAAACGCTTTGTGTGTATTTGGGTGGGCAAATTCTATAAAATATTTTTTGTTTTTTAAAATTTGTCTTGTTAAATCTGTTGCTGAAATTTTTTTTAAAAATTCAATTAATGCCTTTTTTGAAAATGTGAAATTTATAAATCCAGGACCGGCGATTTGGTATGTGGTATATGGTATATGGTATATGGTATTTAATTTTTCAATAATTTCGTTTGCGATTTCTCTAGGAGCTCTCGCCAATGGTTTTGCTAATTTCATAGCTATATTGCAGGCAAAATCTCCGTGAGATTTATCCTTTGTTTCTTCGACTTCAATTTCATTACCATAGATACTATAACCCAAATCACTAATTACCGTATCAATTAAATTTTTTATTTCTTGCTGCATTTCTATGTTTTTAATAATTTAATTTTTTCCGGTAATAGTCTAACCTTAGATTTCCTGGAGCGCCAAGGCTTATTTTGGATTTAAGGTTTTTTTCTAGATTCGGAATTTTAATTTAAATATTAAAAAAGCCTCTTTGACAGATTGACCCAAGAGGCTTAAATGATTTGCAAATTTTAAATACAGAAAATCAACGCAGTCTCTCAGGTTTTTTTGAGAATCTGCGGCGTGCGATCAAATTTTGATTCAGTTTTTTCATTTATTTTCAATAGACTAAGTCTAATATTTACAGAAGCTGTTTTAGACATATCACCTGTTATTGTCAAGGGTGTTCAACAAACACTTGAAGCAAAACTGAAAAGCTTGTACTATGAACTTTGTATTTAAGAAATTCCACATACTAAATACTATATACTATATACTATATACTTACTTGGATTCGGATATATTAATATTAATCGCATTTCTTTTACTGTCAGCTTTTTTCTCGGCAAGTGAAACTGCTTTTGTAACGCTTTCATATCCGCAAGTTAGAGCAATGGTGAAACAAAAAAAACCATTTGCTGTTACTGTCGAAAAGCTTAAAAAAAATCCACACACGTTGCTTTTTACAATTCTTGTTGGAAGCAATCTCGTTAATACTTTTACGTCTGTTTATGCAACATTGGTATTTAGTAAAGTATTTGGATCAAATGCTCTTGGAATAATTACCGGACTGCTAACGTTGCTATTTCTAATATTTAGCGAGATTATACCGAAATCCATTGCAAGTAAATATGCAAGATCGATATCACTTGTTTTTAGTCCATTACTTTATATTTTTTATTACTTGTTCTATCCGGCGGTCATAATTCTTGATCTAATGATAAAATTACTTTTTAAAGTGACTGGAAAACCAAAAACAAACGAAGGCGAAATTAGCGAAGAAGAACTGAGAGCAATGATTTCAATTACTGCAGAACATGGCTCTATTCCAAAACATGAAAAAGAACTTATGCACAAAGTCTTAGAATTTGATGAAACTCCGGTGGAACAAGTTATGACATCAAGAACTGATATAGAGGCTCTTGAAGCTAGCATTACAGTGGAAGAAGCAGCCAAAGCGTATTTAAATCATTTTCATTCAAGAATACCTGTATACAAAGAAACAATAGATAACATTATAGGAATTTTAAGTGTTCAAGAACTTTTTGAAAGCGCATATGATGACAACAAACAAAAAATTCCAATATCAGAATTAGAACTTATTAAGCCGATTTTTGTACCTGAATCACAAAAAGTTGATACTGTTTTTAGATCAATGCAAAAAAAACATATGCATATGGCAATTGTTGTAGATGAACATGGAGGGGTTAGCGGTTTTGTCACTCTAGAAGATTTATTGGAAGAGATAGTAGGTGAAATAATAGATGAACACGACGAAGAAGAAAGTGAGATCAAACAACTCAATAAAAATACATGGTTAATAGAAGGCGCGACAAATATTGACGACATCAATCAAAAATTAATGATAGAACTCAAAGCTCCTGAACACAAAAATTTAAGTTATTTCATTCTAAATCATCTCAATAGGTTTCCGCAAAAAGGAGAACTTATCAATATTGGACAATTGCAATTTGAAGTTGAAAGTATGAAAAAGCGCAGTATTGATAAGATTAAAGTTACAAAGAAAAAGTAAACTTTAACAATATTTCCTGAGGCAAGGCAAATGTTTTATTGGCATCTGTCTCTTTTTTATGATATAATGTCTGGATTTAAAAATTAAAAAAACCAAAATGAGAAACAAAATCATTTCAATTGTGACAAGTATAATAGCAGTTTTTGCGCTTACGATGTCTATTCCTTTTGCGTATGCTGCAACTGATAATAATCCTCCTAGTGACGTGGAAGGGTTGAAGGCGGCAGGAGCTAATGAATCTATAAAACTTAGTTGGAACGCTTCTACTGATGACACTGGCATCAAAGGTTATCGTATATATTACGGTTTAGAAAGTGTTACGGTTGACGGAGGAAAATACATGTTTACAAAAGATGTTTCTAACGTTGTATCTGATACTATTGATAATTTGTCAAATGGCGTGCCTTATTATTTTGCAATTACTGCCGTTGATACATCAAATAATGAAAGTGAATTTTATAGTGTAGAAGTGAGCGCAACCCCAGAAGGTGCAACAAGCGAAACTGCAGAAGATACAGCGGCTACTGAACCTGCCGTAGAAACAACAACAGAAGAAAATGATCAAAGCATAGTAGATTCAATCGATACTGAAGAGCAGGATGCTTTGGATGAGAATCAGTCTGGTAATGATAATGATACAGCAGCAACAACTACTACTACCGTACAAACAGAAACTAAGACAGAAACGCAAGCTGAAGAAGCGCAAGTAGAAGAAGTGGCAAAATTACTTGAGCCGATAATTTCTAATTTTGTTGCAAAAGTTGAAGAAGAAAACAAAGTCAGGGTTAGCTGGACACTATCTCAAGGTGATAATAATTTAAAAGATCAAATTTTTTATCAAAGTGAAGATGGAAAAAATTTCGATTCTGGAAAATCACTTGGAACTATTGTCAGAGATTACCTAATTTCAAATTTAAGCCCAGGTAAGACATATACTTTCAAAATGATACCTATAGACCTTGAAGGTAAAG
The DNA here is from genome assembly GCA_964511025.1 of uncultured Candidatus Peribacteria bacterium. Lineage (GTDB taxonomy): Bacteria > Patescibacteriota > Gracilibacteria > UBA1369 > GWF2-33-10 > CAZEDK01. The sequence continues at coordinate 4,162 of CAZEDK010000027.1, forward strand.
AAGGTACAGCCGTTACAACTTCTATAACACTACCACAAACAGGAGCTGGTATTGCTGGACTTATAGCAGTATCAATGGGAGTGGCTGGAATTTTTGGCAGAAGGAAAAATAAAAAACTGTTTATTTTTCCAATTTTTTAAGTTTTGTGAAGGAAAACTGAAAGATGTTGTGATAAAAAAAGAAGAAATATTATGATAATGGGGAAAAATATTTCAAAACATCTCATAGTTTTTCTTATAGCTTTTATTTTTTTAAGTCATAGTTTTTTAAACAGACTGCCAAATGGAAAATTAAAAATACATTTTCTTGATATTGGACAGGGAGATTCCATATTAATTCAAACACCGTATTTACAAAATATACTTATCGATGGAGGTCCGGATCAGAAAGTGCTGGAAGAACTCTCGCAAACTATGTCATATGTAATTGATGATATAGATTTGTTAATACTTTCTCATCCTCACTTAGATCACATAGGAGGACTTGTAGATGTACTGAAAAGATATCAGGTAAAAAAAATACTAGTTTCTGCTGTAAATTATAAAAATGTATTTTATGAAGAATTTTTAAAAGAAATAAATAATCAAAATATAGATATCGAGATAGCAGAATCTAAAAAAGATTTTATAATAGCTCCAAACTTATTTTTAGATCTCATTTATCCTATACATAATATTGCTGGAAAAAATTTTGAGAATGTTAACAATGCTTCTATTGTTTTTAAATTAATATATAAAAATAATAGAATTTTATTTGTCGGTGATTGTGAATTGGAATGTGAAGATAAAATTTTATCTGCTAATTTTGATCTTTCTGCGGATATTTTAAAAGTTGGTCATCACGGCTCAAGAACAAGCTCTAGTTTGGATTTCTTAAATGCTGTTAAACCTAAAATTGCAATAATACAAAGCGGTAAAGATAACCAATTCGGACATCCACATGAAGAAACATTGGAAAAATTTAAAAAACTTGGTATTGATCTGAAAAGAAATGATTTAGATGGAAGGATAAATTTGGAATTTTAAACTCTTTGGATTCTGGCTCCTAACATTTTTAGCTTTTCATCAAATTTTTCATATCCCCTATCTATATAATTTACGTTACTGATGATAGTTTCACCTTCGGCAATCAAAGCGGCTACTACCATTGCAGCTCCAGCCCTAAGATCATGGCTTGTAACCGGTAATCCTTTTAGTTTAGTTGGCCCGATTATTTTTGCCTGATGCGGATTTAAAATTTGTACTTTTGCGCCCATTTCTTCAAGTTCTGCAAGATAACCAAAGCGTCCTTCAAAGAGAGTTTCAAAAATTTCACTTTCGCCTTTGCATTGACTCAAAAGTACAGCAAATGGCGCTTGTAAATCTGTTGGGAACCCAGGGTGTACGCCGGTTTTTATATTTTTTATAGATTTTAAATCTTTAGATTCATAAATACGTAAAAATTTATCTTTTATTTCAAATTTTGCACCTGTTTGCCAAAGTTTATAAAAAAATATTTCCAAATCTTCCTGGTTTAGATCTTCAATGCAAACTTCAGAGCCACTCAATACTGACGCTATAGCAAAAGTACCAACTTCCAAATAATCTGATGTCACGGTATATTCCCCTCCAAGTAATTGTCTTACTCCTTGTATGATCAATTTGTGTGTACCTATTCCATTTATTCTGGCTCCGATAGTATTCAAAAATTTACAAAGATCTTGTATATGAGGTTCTGATGCGGCCAAATGTATTTCGGTGCTTTCTTCGCACAAAACAGCTGCCATAATAGCATTTTCAGTGGCTGTAACACTCATTTCTGACATAATAATTGTGTTGCCTATAATTTTTTTTGTTTTTAACAATATATTATCCTCATTTTCAGCTGTATGAATACCAAGTTGCCTAAAAGCTTCTAAATGAGTATCAATAGGCCTCTTGCCAATGACGCAACCTCCAGGAAATGCTATTTTTGCTTCAAGGAAACGACCAAGCAGCGGCCCCAAAAGTAAAATGGAGGCACGCATATTCGACACCTCTTCATGAGAAATATATTTATTGCGTATTTTTTCAGTTTTTATGTGAACTTTATTATTTTCAAATTTTATTTCTGCTCCAAGATTATGTAATATACTGAGCATTGTTCTAACGTCCGCTATATCGGGTACATTTTTGATAATACATTCATTTTTGGCAAGAATCGTGGCTGCCAATATTGGTAAAACTGCATTTTTTGATCCGCTTGGTTTTATAATGCCGTTTAATTTTTGTCCTCCTTGTATTATAAATTGAGACACTTTTTAAGTTTAAAATGTTAAATTCTACATTAACAAAGATATTTTAACTTAAATAAGCTTTGCTTGCCATAAAAATTATTTTTAAATATAATCCACTAGCAAAAACTAACAACTAACAACTAAAAAGGGCAGATACCAGAGTGGCCAAATGGGGTGGACTGTAAATCCACTGGCTCACGCCTTCGAAGGTTCGAATCCTTCTCTGCCCACCATTCTATGCTTTAAGCTTTACATCATGAGTTTACGATTGTAAACTCACAACGCAAATTATAGGAATATGCCACTTTAGCTCAGCTGGTAGAGCGCTCGCCTTGTAAGCGAAGGGTCCTCGGTTCGAATCCGAGAAGTGGCTCCATTCTACGCTGAAGCTTCGAATGGCACGCCGTTTTTTTATTTCAAGAATTCCATAAATTTTTCAACTATTTTCGCGGCTTCTGCCCTGTTAAGATTATTGTCAGGTCCAAAATTATTTGTACCATCATAACCAGATACAAGTTCATTAAGTCTTGCAAACTCAATATTGTCAGCAAATTCGTGAGCCGGAGCAACGTCATCAAATCCGACAGTCGTATAATCTTCTATTTCAAAATTTGCAATTGCTTCAAGTAAATACACAACGTAGCCTCTGGTAGCTGGATCATCTAAATCGGTATCAAAATCTATTCCAAGCTCCTCTGCTCTAGCAACATAACCGGCTTGCTCTGCCCAATGTTCTGCGTCAGGATACTCTGTCAAATTCTCAGCTTGATCATTGCTTATTAATGCAACTTTCAAAATTTCAGCATTTGTCAGGTTACCAGCCGGATCGAATTCTCCATTTGCTTTGCCACTGAATACACGTTCATCTTTTAATGATTCAATTGATGAATAATACCACTCATTTTCAAGAACGTCTGTGAACGAAATCACACCATTTTGTTTTTTGAAATTAATGTCTTCATCTCTCAGATCGTAAAGAGTTTCTTCAAGAGCTTCTTTGTCTTCTTCTGTTCTATCGCTTGCCAAATAAGATTCTATAGCTTCAATTACTTGATCTGTAAAATCTCCGGCAAAATTATAGTCTTCAATAAGAGCTTTTACGGATCTTAAATCTGAATCGTCTCCTAAATCATCTAAATACTCCAAAATTGCTTTCTTGTTATCCATATAATTTTGTAAAATTTCTTCATCATCAACATTATTCATTACGTTTAATATCGATTGTAATTGATCAGATTCACCATTGTCTTTTAAAGTATTTATAAGCTCTTCAAATTTTGTTATATCAATTTTTTTTAGTAAAATTTCGATTATTTTCAGAGCATCATCTTCAGAAATTTTATCTGCTAAATCTTTTGCTAGACTTGTGTTAACACCTATATTTTCAAATTTTTGCATATTGTTTTTTGCTTCTGGTCCTTCAAGTAAAATCTTAATTTCTTCATCACTTAAATATTTTTCTAAATAACTTTCATCTAAACTCATAATCAGATCTTCTGCTTCATATCCAATCTCTTCAAGTGTCGCAAGAGTTTCGAAGGCATTTTCTTTATCAGATTGATCTTCGCTACTACTCAAAGCTTCTTCAACTTCTGTAACAATAAGCTCAGCCTCATCTAGAATTTCAAGTAAATCCACTGCTATTAATTTATTTTTTTCGCTTTCATCCTGTTCTTCAATTTTCAAAACAATTTCTTTAATTGTAGCAATATCATCTTTGATATAAGAAATTTCATTTTCTATAAATTGTCCTTCTCTTTGAAATTGGATTGCTTGCATCGCTTCATCCACAATCATCCAAGGGTCATTTATCGAGAAATCATCAAATTTTTCATTCATTGCATCTTGCAAATCCCAGATTTGACTTTCAATATCTTGCATATCAAATCTCAAATCTTGTCTTTCTTCCATATCAAGACTCAAAAACTCATCAAATAAAGTTTGATTGTCTTCGATGATAGCATCCACATCATCACATAATTGTTTTGACTCTAATATTAGAGAATCTGTTGATTCTTTGAGTGTTGTCACATTTGTATCTATTTCTATCGATGCTATGCCAGCCTCATAAACATATTCAGCAATATATCTTTCTAAATCTATTAACCATGATGAACTATCTATACTGTTTAAACAAATATTTGTTGTATTGGATTTTAGATTAAAGATCCAAAGTGTATCGGTATAATTATAGAACCCTTCGCTGTCATCATTATCTATGTATTCTTGCAAAGTGTCTAAATGTGCTTTGTAATTTGTAAATTTATCAAGCACCTCCAATTGAACTTCCTCTATTAAATCCCAGTCGACATAATCATCGTAACTGAACTCTATTTCTCTTTTATCTTTTTTGGCATGTTTTTCAAATTTTTCTTGCTCTTTTATTAAACGTTCTTCAATTTTTTCAGCTCTTTTCAAATCTTTTTCCATCCATTTTAAATTTCTTTCCCAATTTTTATAATCTTTTTCCATCTGATCTTCCCGGTCATCCATTTTGTTATCTGGATTTTCTTCATAATTTTCATCATTTTCTTCGGTGTAATCTTCGTTATTTTCTTGTTCATATTCTTTACATTCTTTGTAAATTACTTCGCCATTTTCTTCACATATTTCACATTCTTGATCCCCATCCGTTTGAAAATAACAATACTGATCATTATTCTGTTCTTCATCGTCTTTATTTTCTTCTTCAGTTTGTTCTTCAGTTTCGCCGGACTCATCATCTATCTCTGTTTCTTCTTCTTCATTTTGAGAAGAATCTTCTTCAGCCACATAATTAACAACAGAAGCTTTCGCATCCTTACTGTTACTTATACCAGAGTAAGTCGCGACAACAAAAACAAAAATTCCCACAAGACTGCCTAATATTTTCAAAGCAAAATGGCATTTTATTTTGTTTAATTTTTCCATATATTTAGTTTAAATAATAAATTTTAGAAATCATTTCTAAAATCTGTCTATTATACTATAATTCCCCAAAAAAAGCAAATAAAATGAAAAATTATATAGATGGAGAAATTATAGAAATTTGCAATGGTAAAAAATACATGCTGCATTTTCAAAAATCCAAACTACAACATATGTCAGCTAAATTGATTGCAGAAAATGCTATAAAAATTAAAATTCCTGCAAATTATCAACAAATAGAAATTTATCAATTATTACGAAAAATACTTGCAAAAGATAATATAAACTGGCTAAAAAACTACATTTTAAAACTAAACAATCTACATTTTGGATTTGATTATAAAAACATCGAATTAAAAAATTTTAAAAGAAGATTTGGACATTGTACATCAAAGAACGAAATTGCAATTTGTTCGCGATTGCTATTTACAGCAATTGAATTTTTGGAATATGTAGTTATTCATGAACTTGCGCACGTCAAAGAAAAAAACCACGGAAAAAATTTTTGGAATTTGGTATACAAAGCTTGTCCTGATTATAAAACAAAAAGAAAAACTTTGAAAAATTTTAATTTTTAAAATTAAATTAGGTTTAAAATTAAATTAGGGTTTTGGTGATCGGTATTTTGACTGTAAATGTTGTGCCTTGATTGAGTTTACTCTCAACGCTAATTTCTCCTCCAAGTATACCTACCAATCCTTTGACGATAAATAGACCTAGGCCACTTCCTTTATATTTCCTTATTGTTTTGTTTGTGGTGATTTGCGTGAAATCATCGAATATGTGTTCCAAATTTTCTTTTGGGATGCCAATACCGCTATCACCAACAACAAAAACCAATTCAGATTCACCTTGTTTTATGTCAACCGTAATTTTACCTCCTGAGCCGGTAAATTTGATCGAATTTCCAAGTAAATTATTTAAAATATCATAAATTTTATCCTTATCAGTTTGAATTGGGATATTTGTGTTTTCAAAATGACTGTTTAATTTAATATTTTTTTCTTTGATTAAGGGCTCAAGTGAGCTAATAATTTCCTGAAACAATTCTTCTATTTTGAATGTGGACTGAGATATACATGTTTTATGGCTTTTTATTTTGGCAAAATCAATAATATGATTTACTTTTCTAATAAGTTTGTTGCAATAATTTTGTATTAAAGCTAAATACTCTAAAGTATCTTTTGATAATTTTTTTTCTTTTTCCTGTATAAGCTCTGCAAAACCTACTATGGCAACGATTGGTGTTCTAAGTTCGTGAGAAATCTCAGTTAGAAATGTTGATTTTAATTTATCTGTTTCTTGTGTAATTAATATTTCTTTTTGCTTGGATGCTATCATTAAATAAAAAGCACTCGTAATGATAAGCGTTAATATTATAGCTCCGCCAGCAAGTCTTAATGTTTTTTGCAGTGCTTTATCCACATCTTCAGCGCTCATGTCTACACCTATAATTGCAATAGTCTCGCCTTTTGTATCTTTGATTGGAGCATATCCGGAAAGCCATTTACCCCATTGATCCGCTAATATTTTATGATCGGCATTTGGATAATCAAAAGCTTTTAAAATGTGTGGAGTATTCGAAATATCATATAAATCACCAGGTAGTGATAAATATTCATTAGGGTCAATTTTATTATTGTTATTTAGATCCGGATCTTTAACCGTCAGATAGTTGTCAGCATCTATTATAAAAGATAAATAATTAACATCGTTTGTCTTTCTCATAAGATATACATACCTTATATCTGAATTCACTTTTTTGATCTTATTTAATTCTTTTGATGTGTTTTTAAATTCTTCTTTGTAAATGTCCCCTTTGTTTTTTATTTGCAGCAGGTTATCCGGTGCAATATATAGTGAGCCTAAGTACGCAATGTCTATTAAATTATTGCGTAATTGTTTGATAATTACCTGATTAACCAGTTGATATAAAAAAATAATAATCGACGTAATTAATAAAAGTATTAATAGCAAAACTACTGTGATTTTTTTAGGCACGATTTTTTGATTTTTGATATTATGATACATAATCTTTCATTTAACTAAATTATATTAACACTTGAAAGCTTATTAATGAAAGCTAAGATTTTTTTATGATCTTTTGTGATATCTGTAGAACTTTTTTCTAATGAAGAAGCGATATCAATAGCAAATGGATTTAATTCTTGAATTGTTTTTATTGCATTTTTGTTGTTTATACCGCCGGCAATAAAAAAATCTTTTTCCGTAATTCCTTGAATTATATGATGATCAAATTGGATTCCGTTTTTTTGCCCGTCAAAAAGAAAATAATGTAAATTATCTAAATTAAATTCTTTTAGATTTGGTAATTTATTTTTTATTCGAAATGCTTTGATTACAGGTTTTTTAATTTCAAAAAATTTTCTAACATTTTTTTGCCTTCAGGCGTTCCAATTGATTCCGGATGAAACTGAATTCCGTAAATTGGGAATTTTTTGTGTTTTAATCCCATTATTATTTTATATTTATCATTTGTTTCTGATGTTATTTCTAGACTGTTTGGAAATGACTTTTGGTCTCCCATAAGAGAATGATATCTCATTACTTCAGTTGGATTTTTGATTCCTTCAAAAATTCCAGATTTATTATGAGTTATCAGAGTTCTTTTCCCATGCATAATTTTCGGCGCTCTTACAACCTTTCCGCCAAAAGCATAAACAATTCCTTGATGACCAAGGCATACTCCTAGTAATGGTATATTTTGTCCAAGTTCAAGAATAACTTCTTTGCAAATACCAAAATCTTCTTTCTTCTCAGGTGTGCCAGGGCCTGGTGAAATGATTATATGACTTGGCTTTTTTACTGCCAATTCTTTGGATGATAATTCGTCATTTCTATAAACTTCTGGATTGCCACCCAGTTCACCAATATATTGATAAAGGTTGAAGGTAAATGAATCGTAGTTGTCGATTATTATTGTTTTCATAATTTATAAAATTGCTGCTAAGCATCCATTCATTTTGTTCATGGATTCTTTGTATTCTTGATCAGGGATTGAATCATAAACAATGCCTCCTGCAGCTTGAATATAAGCGTAATTATTTTTTATTAACATAGTTCTTATTGCGATTGCCATATCCATATTTCCATGAAAATCGAAATAACCAACAGCTCCACTGTATATTCCTCTGATGTCAGTCACTAGATGTACCACATGAGAAAATCTTTCAATATGCATTAAATGTTGAGTTTCTACGCTTGAAATATCTGCAATTTTACCTGTATCATTTCTTGCCAGATCTACAAGCATCAAATGTTCCGCTTGTTCTTTTTCAGAATTTATTAACTCATCTTCAGTTTTTTTTCTTTTACCGGCAATTGGTCTTACTAATATATCTTTATTCTCCACTCTAACTAAAGTCTCTGGAGAAGCTCCAACAATATCAAATTCAGGATATTTCAGAAAATACATATATGGCGATGGATTGAGCAGTCTAAGTCTTCTGTAACAATCAAACGAATTGTCTTTATCTTTCAAAATTAATTTTAGTCTTTGGCTGAATTGTAGTTGATAAGTTTCGCCATTTTTTATTTTCTCTAAAATTTTTTCAACTTTTTTACAGAATTCAGTTTTTGTAAAATTAGATTCAAATTTTTTTTCTGATAAAATTTCTTTTGTAAATTCCAATTCTTTTAAATTTGAATCGTTTTGTAAAATTGCTTCTTTTAAAACATCAAATGTATTTTTAATTTCTTCATACTCTTTTTTTAAATTTTTACTTTTTAAATTTAAATATTTAATAAAACTTACTTTTTGTGTGAAATGATCGAATACAATGATTGTTTCATAAAGCGCAAATATTCCGTCAGGTGTTCCCAAAATTTCTTTTTTGAGTATTTTTAGTGGATCATCAAAATCTTCAAATTTGAGTTTGTCTTTTTCTGTAATGACGCAAACGCCATTTTTGAATTCAAAGATTTTTTTTGGATTAAGTCCTATAAAAGAATATCTTGAAAGTTTCGTATTGTTTTCAGCGCTTTCTAGCAAAAAAGAGTATGGTTTTTCTTTTGTAATTTTTTGATAAATAGAAATAGGAGTCAAAGTATCGGCAACAAATTGGTAAATTATTGCTGTATGACTGATGTTTTTAATATTTTTTAGATCTTCGAATTTTGGAAAAATGTTCATTTTTTAGGATAAAGTGTTTGTAAACTTAACTTGTTACCAAGTCTTTCAATTTCATTTTTTTTAGAATTTTCGTGTTTCATTATTGTTTTAAGAGTTGTGAAGTCCATCTCAAGAGGAAAACATAAATTTCATATAATGTTTTTATTATTATCCGAACTGTTTTCGGATTTCCTACCGATATTAACATAAAATGAGAAATGATGTCGCCAACTTAACTCTATCTTTGCTTTCAAGCCTCTTTCACAAACCATTCCAAATATCTATCAATCTCCGATATTAAAAAATATGGTAAATTAAGTAATTTATAATGCTTGCCTTTTGATGTTAATACGTCATCAATACTTAATTTATTTGCATATAATCTTACTGCATAATGATGATTTGTTCTGTCCATGAATTCATGTAAAGATCTAAGTGTGCCTGATTTTCCTGATTTTACTTCGATCGGTATCAGAAATTTCTGGAAAGCAAACACAAAATCAACTTCTGAGTTGGATTGTTTTTTTTCTCTTACCCAAAAATGTAAATTTCTCGTTTTTACAAGCGTTTTGAGTTCCTGCATAACAATATGTTCTATAATAAGACCTTGATAGATACCATGAAGATCCTCAATCCCAATATAATGCCTTTGTAATCCTGCAAAATAATTAATCAAACCTGTATCAAGAAATTGTAGTTTTGGTGATTTTTTGAAATCAGTTGTAGCCGGGATCTCAGTAGAGGTTGTTGGGTAAATTAAATTAATTAACATTGCTTTTTCCAAATTTTGCATCAATTCTTTTACATGCTTGGATGAATAGTTTGAATCTCCAAAATTTTGAAATTTAATTCTTTTACCAGCAAATAATGGTATGGCATTAATAACATGCCTCAAAATAGGCAATAGTTCTTTTCTTTTTGTATATTTTTCAGCATCATCGATATATGCTTCCAAAAGATTTTCATAAATTGGGTTCAAAGATACTAAATCTTTTGTTTCTATATATTTTGCCAAAACTTCTGGCATCCCTCCAATAAGGGTATATTCATGAAATAATTTAAGTAGTTTTTCATATGCAAAATGTGGCAATGGAATTTGATTGATTAATTTTAAAGCTTCAGTTTCATTTGTAGCTTCTAAAAATTCAATAAATGTTAAAGGATACATAAATAAATATTCTACTCTTCCAACAGGAAAACTAAAATGCTCTCCCATCATTGATTCAAGCAAAGAACCCGCAGCAATAACATGTATTTCTTTAGCTTCTTCATTAAAATATCTCAACATTGCAATAGCTTTTGGAGAATTTTGTATTTCGTCTATAAACAAAAGAGTTTTTTGATTTTTGTCTCTTCTTAAATCTTTATATAAAAAAATACTATTAACAAGATCCTCTATATCCAAATTTTTTTCAAAAATTTCTATATCTCTACTCTTTTCTAAATTTAAATTAATAAATACATCAAAATTTTCAGCAAAAAGTTTAACAATTGTTGTTTTTCCAACCTGTCTTGCACCTCGTAGAATTAATGGCTTTCTATCTGTTTTTTCTCCCCATTCTTTTAACTCATTGATAATTGACGAACGTGTAAACATAAGCGAAAAAACTAAAGTCAACCCTATTTTCTCTATTTTTAGACCCAAAGTCAACCCTATTTTCTCTAAACCTTACCTCAAAGTAAGCCCAATTTCCTATTAATTTCAGCAACAACATTTTCAAAATTTTTATTATTTGCATCAATATCTCCTTCAACACCAAGCACTACCATAGTCCACGTGTGATTAGGGTTAAATAAGTTATCAAAAACTCTTTCTCCATAATCAGCAACAATCTTGCCATTGTCACTTGCAAACCAATAAAATAAATTTGCAGATCCTTCGTTAAGCTTTAATTGTAGCATACAACGATCTATATCTCTACTCTTTTTAATTTTTAAATTTAAATTAATAAATATATCAAAATTTTCAGCAAAATTTTTATTGTTCAAAGTTTATTAACGACACCAAGTACACATCAGTCGGATCATAAAAACCATTTGAAATATCATTTGGCCATGCATTGCCTGGGAAATTTGCTTTGGATTTTTCGATTTTATAATCATTAACATTTTTGATGTCAGAAATTTGAAATAAATCATCAGAGCCACTTTGATTTAGATTAAAAGTATTATCTTCATAACTAATGTTGTAGTGAAATAGCCTTCCTTCATCAGCATTCATGTATTGAGACATTGGATAAAAAATTAACATTTGTCTTTTTTCTATATTTTCAGAAATATGATTTACAGGTATTTTCCAGTCAATGTTTTGTGGCATTAAAGGCACAATAATGAGTACTGAAATTACATAAAATAATCCTGCTAAATTAAAATATGGAAATTCAGTTTTTTGTTTTGATTTATAATATTTATATAAATTTCTTAAACATAGAATAGATATAGATATATAGATTAATCCTAAACACCAAAAAGCTAAAATACCGGTTGACTGTCCAAATATCATTGCGATTACAAATTAACAATTTTTGCTGGGCTGCCAATTCTTTTGATAGCTTCTTTTTCTGCATCAGCTTCTTTGGATCCGCTACAAATAAGATCGTATTTTAAATCTTCAAAATGGTCACTAAGCTCGCTTTCAATTTCTTCTCTATATTTTTCGTTAACAAATTTTTGATTTTTGAAATCACTTAAAAAGACTTGTTTCAAATTTTTCATTTTAATGTGAAAGAATCTTTTTGAGTCCTTTGAAGAAAAATCCGAATTCTATTTTTCTATCTTTTAAAAATTTTCCTCCTGCATCAGTAATTTTATAATATTTTCTTTTTTTACCGCTTGGAGCTTCTTTTACAAAGCTCTCTACAAATTCTTTCTCTTCCAGCTTGTATAGCACTGGATAAAGTGTCCCTTCTTCAAATTCAAATATATCCGTACTTTCACTCTTAATATATTTGATTAATTGATAGCCATACGATTGACCATTTTCCTTGAGAGCATTAAGTACAATCATTTCAGTTGCTCCTTTGATAATTCCATTTGAAAATAACATAAATTAAATTTAGGTTTTAATTTTGCATAGAAGCTGGCAGGGATTGCTGACAAGATTTTGATTCCAAATTTTCTTTTACATCATATTTGAAATTTGTAGTCCATTTTGCAATTCGCTCTTCCAGCTCTTTGTCTCCAGATTTTGGATCTAAATATACTTTAATAATTTCATCTGTTGTTCCTGGTGCTACATAATTTTTCGTGCCAAAATCATAACCTTGGAAGTTAATTTTTATAGTTTTCAATTTTGTAGTTGCAGCAAGGATTTCATTTGATTTTGTTGGTAAAAATTCTTTTCCTGCAAATTGATACATTGCATAAGTAAGCAGCATGTCTTGTCTCGCAGTATCTCCAAATATTGTTATTTGTGTTGGTTTAATGTTGTTAGTATCCAAATACTGTTTGCTAAACAAAATATTTTGCCATGTGATGATTGAACAGCTTTCAGCATAAGTTTTGAATTCCGGAATAATTCTTGAAGATAGCTCATGTTGTATTCTCATATATTGTATAATTGACTCAGCTTCCGAAATATCTTTTAAGGCTGTGTATCCTCCGGTAGCTATGACTAAATCCACTTTATTGTTTTCATCACTTATAAAATCAAAAGCTTGGCTTATGTATTCTTCATATTTGGAATTACCTGATACAGGAGCCCCATATCCTGGAATAATTACAATGTGCATAGATTTTTGGGTTAAGCCTTTACAAGAACTAAGAATTAAAAGTGTAGCAAAAATGAATACCGTGAGTAGTTTTTTATTCATATTTTGTGATTAAATAATATTCTAACAATACTATTGTAACGATAGTAAAAAATTATGCAAGTTAAAAACAAAAAAAATTATTTAATCATTTATTCAAATTCCTAAAATATTCCTCAGTAAAGACTGAATCCAAAGAATTATAAAAATTTATCATTATATCTGCTTTTTTTTGAAATGCATCGTATTTATCATAAGCAGTCCAAAAATTATCGCTATCGGAAAATAATGATTCAGCCATCATATCAAAATCTTCTTCTAAGGCTGCCATTGAGTACTGACACACAAAACCCTGTTTATTAAATTCTTCATCGAATTCTGTAGAATCTTGACCTGAAGCTAAAGCTTCAAAACCACTTCCTGAATATTCAAATCCTTCTGGATTAGCAGCAATCCAGGAAGCTTCATCAAACAACTCATAATCATCATAAAGAAGTATACTTGAAAATTCATGATTAATTGTTCCTTCAACAAATTCATCTGCATATCCCCAATCTTTTGATCCACTTGATATAAAAACCGAATGATCTTCATATGTACCACCATATTCATAGCCATAAAAATACATATAATCAAAAACATAAATTGCATCCAAATTCTCTTTTAAAAATGAAGTAGGGTACTTATTTAATGCCGTTTCTATTTGATAAATTATATTTGCATATCGATCTTTAGATAATTTTTCAATTTCAGCTTCATTTTGCCACTCATCATTCATCATATTATCTTTTGTGGCAAAATTAATTTCTACGCCATTAATTTCATTATTGATCAAATTACCATCATAATCTAATGACATTTTATTTTGAATTTTTGCGTCTAATCTGTATATTATTTCTGATAGTTCAGCTCGACTAATTTCACTGCCATAACTATCTATTGTAATTGGAATAGCACTTTTCTCTGCTAGTTTCTCTATGTATGGCTTGAACCATGGATTGTCTTTTTCGGTACTATATTCAAATGCTTCTATAATTATTTTTGCTGCTTCTGAGAATTTAATGCTTTGCTCTGGCTTAAATGAACCGTCATCATAACCTGATATAATATTATTTTTTTTTGCTACACATATATATTTTGAAAACCAATCTGTTGACTTGACATCATAAAAAAAGTTTTCATTACAATTACTAACCTGATCTTCTAAAACAGTATTTATAATTATTTTTGTAAATTCTGCTCGATTGATTTTTTTATCTGGTTGGAAAGTATTATCTTCATAGCCACCTACAATATTTTTTTCATATACATAATTAATCGCATCAAAATTCAAATTGGTTTCGTTTACATCGGTGAAAAAAGCTTGAACATTTGTAGTTAAAAATAATGATAAAAATATACATTTAACAAAATTTTTCATGAGTATCTTTGAAAGGTGATTACGAACATAATATCATATTTTTAAATATTTTTTTAAAACATATAAAACATTCTCTTCTCCTCTTCAAATCTTTCAATCGCATACCTCAACATTGTCCTAGGCATTGTTTTGTAATGTTGATTCAAAAATTCTTCTTCAGTGTGTCATGTGATCTCTAAGATTTTCTTTTTTTAAACCTTTAAAATCTTTGTATTCTTTCGGGCTCATTCCAAAAGTTGTTTTTGAAATCTCAGAAGTCAAAATGGCATATTCTATTCCTTCCTTAACTCCTCTTTTGCTCCATTCATTTGTTAGCTCATCACGAATGGCAATTCCACGCATTCTCTTCTCAATCCAAACATCACTATAGCCTTTAGCTTTATATAATTCTCTAGTTCTTTTTGTAGCTAATTCTGGATCTTCGATTTCTTTAACTCTTTCATAGCCTGCCTTAGCTAACCAAAGTTTAAAGGGTTCTGCTTTTGGAGAAGTGATTGATTGTATAATACGAAAAATACCTTCAGTATTTGCGCAGTTGATTTTTTGTAGACCACCACTTGTTTCAATTGAAAGGGGGGTGGCAAATTGCCCCCACCCTTTAGCTAACTCTTCATCACGTCTTCTCATATCTTTTAAATAACCAACTGGATCAATTGAATCTGTTAAAGCTTCAATAACGTCTACTATGACAAACCACCATGCATTATTATGAAATGTTTTTCTAATCTTCTTGTCTTGAAATAATGCTATTTGAATTTGAGGGGAATTTGAATTTTGCATAGTGCAATATAAAGGATATTTAGACTCTTATACCAATCAATTCTGGAGTTTTTTTGCATTATTTGTTAAAATTAGAATTATATATTGCAATTATTCGAAAATGTTTATAGATAATAATAATTTTCCAATTATTTTATCGCAAAAAGTTTTAGACAAAGCCAAAGAATTAGAAATAAGCCCCGAAGATATTGAAGAAGAATTCGTCCGTGGCAGTGGTGCTGGAGGTCAAAAAGTAAATAAGACTTCATCCACAGTTTTTTTAAAACATCTGCCAACAAATATTTTTGTAAAAGTACAAAAACATAGAGAACGTGAAAAAAATAGAATTTCAGCTTATAAGCTTCTAATTTCAAAAATTGAAGATTTGAAAAAAGGTAAAGAGTCTGAGAGAGCAAAGAAAATTTTTAAAATTAAAAAGCAAAAACAAAGGAGATCGAAGAAAGCGAAAGAGAAGGTTTTGAAAGCGAAACATGAAAGATCGGCGATTAAAGAAATTAGAAAAAATTTCAACATCTAGGATTTGCACTGCAGATAGTTCAATATCTTGAAAATAACGAATATGATCAAGAAAAGTCTGGAAAAATACAAAGAATTTCTTAGAAAATTGCATCTTGATTATAATGCTTTTAAATTTTTTTCTATAATTGTGTGGTCATTTCCAAACTTACACATAGCGTCACAATTATTTACAAGATACTGAGAGGATTTTTTGAAAATGTCGGCTAATGTTTCTGTATATGCGAACTAGACAATTCCTATAATATACTAATCTTTGTCTAGTTGGGAGAGCTACTGAGATTTTAGATTTAGCTGAATTTTGGATTGGCTGATTTTTTATGCTGGCTTTAGAATAGGAGGGGGGACAAAAAGGTGTTTTATAAAAATACTAATTTAGATAAATACTCTTCCTAAATAATTACTTAGGGAATTTCTCTTTAATTGCCTGAACTAAATGAATCCCAAAAAAAGGAAGATCACTATGTCTCTTATTTTCTTGAATATCTCCAACAAAAAGAAAATGATAATGAGGATCAATACTTTTTATTCGATTTCTAAACTCAACAATATAGGAATGATATTCCATAGGTCTATCATCAATTACTAAACATTCTTTAAAAAGAACTGGTGAGAATTTTAATTCATATCTGTTATTAGATTTTAAAATTTCTTTTTCTTCATCAGATAACCATTCAGCAGAATCTACAGCATCAAAAAATTCTTTTTCTTTATCCTCATCAAGTTCTTGCCATGGATCATTATCTTTTATTAACGAATAATTCTCAGCAGATATAGCTAAATCAAAACATTCCAAAACCTCATTATCTTCTAAAAATTTAATATTCTGATGTTTTTGTTCATTAGAACTTGTCCATAAAACCAAACTATATCCCAGGCTTTTTAATTCTTTTACAGCTTTCATCCCATCAGTATTAGCCTCTCTATTTTTGCCAGCTAAAACACCATCTAAATCTATTACAATTACTTTTTTATCTTGAAAATAATTCCTTATATCTTTTAAAACAGCAGGATCACAAATTCTTTTTCCAGCAAGCATTTTGTCTATTGCTAGTAATGTCTTAACAATTGGTTCTCTGAAACTTGTGTCTGGTAAAACTGCTGGAGATAACTTAATATCATTTTCTAGAACTACTTCTCTATTTTTGTCATCAACTTCCAAAGCCATTATTACAAAGGTTAGTTTTTTTTACTGTATAATTATACCATATTTTGGACTATGTTAAAGACCTGAATGAAGTACCAGACGCCAAAGCATTTGTACAGAGTTATAATATCGATACTTTGCAAGGTTTAAAACTTTTTGCGGATTCAGTACGAGGAATTGAATAGTGTTGTTTGGTCAATAACTTTAGAACTCCCTGTGTGTTCCATAGGGAGTTTTTATAAAAGAAGTGTTTTCGGAGCGTAGCGGAGAAAACAACCTTATTTTACTATTTTTTTCCAATTATCAAAGATTTCATTAAAAATATCGCCATAAACATATGTAGGAGGGTATGAAGGTAATAATATATCCTTTAATCTATCGCCTTTAGGTTTTCTGCCATAAGAAAACTTATACCTATTACTTGAAACACAAAGTGCGTAATAAATTTTTTCTTGTACCGACATTTCTCTCTTAGGTATTAACACAGAAACATTGCTATTTGGGATAAATTCAAAAGATGAAACATACGAATAAGTATGACTTCCTTGTCCATCTGTAGAAACATATAGAGTATTGTCAGGATAAATGTATTTATCATCTATAAATGTTTTATCTACGTATCCAGCAATACTTCCTTCGTAAGTTTGAGATGGTCTAATATATCTAATATCAGCAGGACTTTCAGGAGATTCTAATACCTCTACATTTGAAGATGCTAATCCATTTTTTACATCAAAAATCTCGTGCAATGGGACTAATTTGTTATCGTTTTTAATTTTATTTGGTTTATCAATTTTGAAATCAAGTAAATCGTGGAGTAAACGAAATGCTAAATATTTTTGTATTTTATCTTTAAGTTTATACTCAGTAATTTCATTATAGTCATATGTTAAATATGCCTCTATACACCACTCATTTTGTGGTTTTAATTCTCTCGTCAAACTTATATCTTTTTTTGTTTCTCTATTAAAATATAATGTAAGCCACTCTTTTTTTATTTCTTCCCATGTTCCTAATAAGTCTATACGTCCTTTGTCTTTTGTTTTTACGAAATTATCATTCCTAAAATAGCCTAACCATGTTTTTTTACCCACTGGATGTGGTTTATGGGCGGTAAAGACAACAACAACAGAAACAGGCGAAACTTTTGAATTATGAAAAAGATATTCTGGCATTGACAAGACGGCTTCCAATGTATGATTTTGTAGAAGTTTTTCTTTTAACTGAAGTTTAATGCCATTTTGTGCTATAATTGAACTTAGTGGAATTATAGCCACACATATTCCGCCATCAACTAAACACTCTAAATTATTAAGCACGAATTCTAACTCTTCAGTATCTCCTTTTTTGTCTTTGTAAGGAGGATTCAAAAAACCAACAGTTGGTTTTTTTGCTTTCACTTCTTCAATAATTTCTTCATCAAAACAACTGCCATTTATGATATTTGTTTTTCCGTCTTGATGAATATACATGTTTGAAACCGCCAAAGCGAAAATATGCGATTGATATTCAGTTCCGATAAGTTGTTTTGATTTTATTTCTTTGATTTTTGTTTCATCACCTTTTGCGTCTGCGATCATTTTTTTCATTGCACTAATCAAAAATCCACCTGTACCAGTACAATTATCGTAGGCAATAGAATTTTTATTGACTTGTGCCAAATCTGCAAAAAGTTCTGTAATGTGTGGAGGTGTTAAAACAATTCCTAAGCCTTTGTCGCTGTTTGCATATCTTAAAAATTCAATGTAAAGCTGTCCTAAAACATCAAAATATCTGTGTGTTTTAATAAAAGCATTTATGTTTTCGTCAATCTCATCAATAATTTCTTTCAAAACATTTTCCTTTTTAGACAAAGAAGTATCTGTTTTGATAAAGCTAAATTGAGTATTTAGATTTTCTAATTTTTTGCCTGTAATATTTGCACTTTCCAATTCATCAGAAACTGTTTGAATAAGAGAAACTGCAAGGTTTTCAGGTTTTTTATGCGAAGTATAAGACCTCTTAAAAGCTGTATTCTCTAAGGCAATTAAAATTGAACTTATTAGCAAACTTCTTTGGCTTTCAAGGATTTTGTAAGTATGTAATTTTTCGTTAAGTTGCTTTGTAAAATCCAAAAGTGAATTATAATCTTGTCTAAATTTTTCAGGACTTTTTAAATATCCGTTCAAATAGTCATCAACTGATAAAAATTTATCTCCGAAAATTGGAGTGGCTTTTTTCTCGTCTCTCAAATGCAAAAAGTGAGAAACTTTTAATGATTGTTTTGTTTCTCCGCTAACTGCGATTGCTAAAACATCAAAGCCCTTTGATAAATAAGAGGCATAAAGTAAAGCACCATCAACCGAAAAATCCGCATATTTATCACGATCCTTGCTTTCGTGTTTGGTTACATCTGCTTTACATTCAATAACAATCAGTAAATCAGGATTGGTTTTGTAGCTGATTATAAATTCTGGATAACCTTTTCCGCCGCCTTTTTTTGAGGCGGATTTTAACAACTTATCAATTTTTGGATTATCTGAGCGTTGTTCTTCAATATAAATAGAATCCAAAAATTTGGAAAAGTGGTCTCTTGTGATTATTTCGGTTTTTCTTTCGTTTGCCATAGTGCCTCTTTAATAAATTAAAGCTATGTTAAGTATATAAAACTTTTGTCTTTTTTCCAATTAAAATTCGTTTTCGGAGCGATAGCGGAGAAAACACCATATACCCCACGGCTGGAATGTTCTAAATGGATAGTGTAAGATGGAGGTAAATTTATTATTTTATCTCTAACAATGAAAAAATACAAATCGCCCAATAAAAACATTTTTGAATTATTAAAAGAGCTGAAAGATTGAGCAATGGTATAATGCCGCTAGGCTAACCATTGTGCAAGCTGGGAGAGCAGCTAGATTTTTAGAAATGGATGAGAAGTAAGAGAGGAGCTGAATTTAGGGAAATCTTTGAGACAAAAGATGCGAACCGCATAGATGATGTTATATGCTGTGCGGATGCTAAATAATATAATATTTTCAAATTTTTTTAGATTGAAAACAGAATAGAACATTTACAAACCCGCATGGCATATAACGTTTCAGTATATCTGATGTCCTCCGCAGCTTTAGCGAAGGAGAATATGGGTCGAGCGATGGCAGGAGCGAGCCAGATATACTGTAGGGGCGGGTATTTTTGCAATGTTAGCTAAAACCTCTGGCTGTAGAGAATAGACTCCGAATGTCATTCTGTTTGTTCCTGCTTCTTTTAGATCAGGTAATGATTGGTTGGGCAATGTCCCATTGGTACCAATAGCTATGTCTCTCCCAAAATTTGTTTTAAGAGCTTTAACCACTTCTGGTAAATCTTTTCGAGCAAAAGGTTCTCCTCCTGAAATTTTTAACACTTTTGTTTGATCGGTTATTGCTTGTGTAACCCAATTTACTAATTGATTTATTTCCGGGTGAGCGGTTCTGTCTTCTGCATAATTGCCATCGCGATGACAGAAAAAACAATCCATATTACATCGGTTTGTTACTATGATTCTTAGTTTTTCTAAGATACTTTCTTGAGTTTCTTGATGAAATTCAATGCGAGGTGATTCGTTGGGGTGGGGTTTCATGTTTTTTAGATCAAAAAATAATAGAAGGTTTTGATGTTATCAAAAAATGCAATTTCCGACAACGTATCGGAGTAACCGTTTACTCCGTGTTAGGCGATGTAAGGCTCAAATTTTATATAAAACCTCTCTTTTCTAAAATTTTTCTTGATAAGTCTGGCATTAATTCGCTTAGTGCTTCCTTGTTTTCTTCATCTAAATGGGAAAGAATTTCATTATTTTTTTCAACCCACCATTCTGTGTATTTTGTTAAAAAATTATCACCTTTTTGCGCGGCTTTTTCAAACTCAATCATTGTCGCTATTCCATGATTACCAAAATGCATAATCTCTTCATATTCATGCAGTGCGACTAATTCATCAAACTCAATATTCGGCGTTTGTCCCGACACAACAAAGATAAGGAATTTTTTTGAATCAATCGCTTTCTTTATTTCTTCAGTATTTCTACATTGAGAATTTAACTCTTTCAAAGTCCCTAAAAAAATTCCTATACCCGCGCCTGAGTGGTAAGGGTGCTCCTTGGGAATGTCGCTTTCTTCACAAACGCCAAATTCAAAATCGTATCCTTCAATTGATGATTTTTTAACTTTTTCTTCTAATGAAATTCTTTCCCATAAATTTTTAAATTGTTGGTAAACTTTGCTTTTTTCAGTGTCTGGCAACTGTTCCCAAAACATTTCTCTCTCGTTCATATGATTGAATTACTTTGTTATAAAATTTGAGCCTTATTTCGCCTAATGTTTCTGTACATGCGAAGTTAGGGAAATGGTACAATTTATGACCATTTTCCTAACTTGCCAGCCCGACATAGTCATTCTGGCGGGGGAGAGCGTCCTGAGTTTTTTGCTTTATTTGAGTTTTGGATTTGCTGACTTTAATGCTGGCTTTGAGTTTAGGAGAGCGAACCGCATGTACAGTGTTATACGTAGTTCTGAAAATATTTTTCAATCAACTGCTTTTTTGATAGGCTTTTTTCTTTTAATCTTAAATTTGTTTTTTTGTTTTGGGCGGAGAGCAGAGGGGATCAAGGGGTGAATGCTCGGAGCCCAAACTCATATAAAATTTATTCCAAAAGTTTTTTAACTTCTTCTTCTAATTCAGCTTTCTTTGGTAAATATAGTTGATACTTCGAAACAAACAGTTTGTTTGATATCCCTCCAAGTGCGTATTGAGCAGAAATATGTTCTTTTTCTGCTGATAAAATAATACCAATTGGCTCATTATCATCTTTTGTATTTTCTTCAGTTTTAAAATAATTCAAATACATATTCATTTGTCCGATATCGGAGTGATCGACTTCACCAATTTTCAAATCAATTATTACGAAACATTTAAGAATTCGGTGATAAAAAACCAAATCGGCGTAAAAATGTCTATTATTCAGCGTCATTCGAAATTGTCTTTTAACAAAAGTAAAGGTAGCGTAGTCAAAATGGGGCGTTCAAAGTGAGTTTTGTTGAATATTGATGAG
>CAZEDK010000028.1:0-16799 GCA_964511025.1 uncultured Candidatus Peribacteria bacterium
CTCTTCAGTACTCAATAAACTACTATTTTGAGCCCCCCAAATGACTACACTGCCTTGTTGTATCCACTTTTCACTTCTGCCTAATTTTTGCCAATATTCTCTTGATCTATTCAAAGCTTTTTCCGGATCAGTCATTTCTTGCATTCTTTCATACCCAACTTTTGCGAGCCAGAGTTTGATGGGTTCAGCTTTTTTGGAAGGTACAGATTGAATTAGACGAAGTATAGTTTCGACATTGGCGCAATCAGTTTGGTAAAATTTTCCATCAGTAGATTGCATTTTCAGTTTGTCACATTTTGTGACAGACTCATTACCTTCTTGTTTTAACCGATTTTTTAATGTTGTCCAATAACTTTGAGCTTTTTTGAAATCAGTTTGCTCTATTAAAGCACCAACAATATCAATTACAGAAAAATACCAAGTCTCCGTTTTCTCATCATAAATTCTACGAATTTTATAGTTTTCGAAAATAGTAGGTCTGTTTTGAGTGTCTTGCATAAGAATAAGTTAAAATATTTACATTGGTAAGTATACGCTCACCTCAGAGAATTGCAAGTAAAAAATAAAAAACTTTATACAGTTAATTCCATAAAGAAAACTTTTTTGTAAGTTCATCCAATTCATTTTTTTCTCCAAACATACAAATTCCGTAATATTCCAAATCAATTTCTTTTGTGGCTTTTGATCTTGCAACTTGCTCTTCCCATCCACCAATAGTCATAGCACTTGTGAATGAAGTAAATGGGATTTTTTTCTCAATCAAAGCATTTCTTAAAGTTCTAATTTTATTCGAGTTTTCTGCTTTTAAGATTATATAAGGATATTTGGAAGCAAAATGCGAACTTTCATCACCATCTGTATAATTGATTACGCCCATATCTTTGTCTTTGTAGGTATTAATAAGCCCTACGTTCATATGAGCAAGAGCATTCATTATTTTACCCGATTCAATTTTTTTATTTAGAACTGCGACGAATTTAGGATTCATATTTAAAATGTTATGTAATTACCAAATTCACCAATTTCCCAGGTACAAAAATTTCTTTTCTTATTTCACCCTCCGCCAAGTATTTTTGAATAGTTTCAACTTGTTTCGCTTGTGCAAGAGCTTCTTCTTTTGTTATTTCTGGTGAAGCGAGGAAAGATCCGCGGAGTTTGCCATTTATTTGAATTACAATTTCTACTTCATTGTCTTTTGTAAGATTTTCGTCATATTTTGGCCAAGGAGCTTTCTGAATGCTTTCTTTGTTGCCAAGCGCTTCATGCCAAAGCTCTTCTGTCATGTGAGGGGCGAAAGGGGAGAGGAGGAGGATGAGGGTTTTTATGTCTTCAAGACAAACCCGTGTTGACTGAGAAGACAAATCCCCCAAACCCCCTTTGTCAAGGGGGCTTTTAAGCATTTCATTTGAGTAGATCATAAGGGCGCTTATTGCTGTGTTGAAGCTGAAATTTTCTATGTCTTGTGTTACTTTTTTGATTGTTTTATGGCGAAGATTTATAAGGGAGTTTTCCTTACTGGATTCCCGATCTTGGTCGGGAATGACAGAAAAATCACACAATTTCCAGACACGATTTAGGAATCTGTAGATGCCTTCAACGCTTTTACTTGACCAAGGTTTCATGTCCTTGAAAGGTCCCATGAACATTTCGTACATTCGAAGGGTATCTGATCCATATTTGTCTATTATTATGTCTGGATTGATTACATTTCCTCGAGATTTACTCATTTTTTCTCCATCTTCGCCAAGAATTATTCCCTGATGACGTAATTTTTGAAATGGCTCGTCGTAGTCAATATATCCAGCTCTATGAAGAGCTTTGCAGAAAAATCTTGCGTATAGTAAATGAAGAACCGTGTGTTCAGCTCCTCCTACGTATAAATCAACATTTCCCCAAGTTTTGAGTAAATCTTTATCAGCAAATACTTTGTCATTTTTCGGATCAATAAATCTGAAGAAATACCAACTTGAGCAAACAAAAGTATCCATGGTATCCGATTCCCTTCTAACTCCTTCTCCTGATTTTCTACATTTCGGACATTTAACATCATGGAAAGTTTTTGATTTAAGAAGAGGCGACTGCCCAGTTGGCATGAAATCTACGTCTGTTGGAAGTAGAACTGGTAAATCATTTTCAGGAACTGGTATTTCGCCACAATCTGTGCAATAAATAATTGGTATTGGAGCGCCCCAGTATCTTTGACGAGAGACAAGCCAGTCGCGCATTTTGTAGTTTGTAACTTTTTTTCCGAAACCTTTTTCTTCAATATATTCCATGATTTTATTTTTTGCTTCATGAATATCCAAGCCATTTAGGAAATCGCTATTAATCATAGTTCCTTCATTCTCTTGAACTTGTTCAGCTGATGTGATTTCTGAACTGTCGCCATCTTTTTTTACAACAACTCTAATAATTTCTATATTCATAGTTTTTGCAAATTCAAAATCTCTCATATCATGTCCTGGCACTCCAACTACACAACCCGTCCCAACATGTCCTAAAACAAAATCGGAAAGATAGATCGGCATTTTTTTAGCGTTCAAATTGTTTATTGCATAAAATCCTGTAAAAGCTCCAGTTTTCTTTTTGCCTTCAGACATTCTTTCAAGTTCAGTTTTTTTCTTAGTTTCTTCAATATATTTTTTACAATTTTCAATTTCTGGAAATTTATTTAAATTTTTTGTAACAAATTCGCAGTCAGGTGCAAGTACTATAAATGTAGCTCCAAAATTTGTATCAGGTCTTGTTGTAAATACGGTAACTTCCAAATCAGTATTATCAATTTTATATGTGATATTAATTCCTTCGCTTTTCCCAATCCAATTTCTTTGTGCAATTTTGGTACTTTCTGGCCAGTCAATTTTATCAAGGCCGTTTATTAATCCAGTAGTGCCATCCTGATCTTCCAAGAAATCAGTAATTTTGAAAAACCATTGGCTAAGGTTTTTTTGTATAACCTGATTTTTACATCTTTCGCAGTTGCCTTGGACAACTTGTTCGTTTGCAAGAACTGTTTGACAACTTTCGCAATAATTAACGGGTGCATTTTTTTTGTAAGCAAGTCCTTGTTTGTATAGAAATAAGAACCACCATTGAGTCCATTTATAGTAATCAGCATCACAAGTTGCTACTTCTCTATCCCAGTCATAACTGAAACCTAGAGATTTAATTTGTTTCTTAAAAGTTACTATATTTTCATGAGTTGATTTATCCGGATGAATTTTTGTTTTAATTGCATAATTTTCCGCAGGCAACCCAAAAGCATCCCAGCCCATTGGATGAAGCACATTATAGTCATTCATTCTTTTATATCTTGTTATTATATCTGTTGCTGTATAGCCTTCTGGATGACCGACATGTAGTCCGGAGCCTGATGGATACGGAAACATGTCTAAGATATAAATTTTTTCTTTTTTATCGTCTTCGTCGATAGCTTTAAATAAGTCTGATGAGAACCAGAAATCCTGCCATTTTTTTTCAATTTGTTTGTGGTTGTATTGCATAGTGGTCGGTGGTGAGTGATCGATGATTAGTTTAGAGAAAAAAGATTAAATGGAAAAGAGAAAAGCTTTGCTCTTGAACTTTTTTAGAAATATCGTTATAAATTTGTAGCATGAAAAAAGTTGGGTCGGTAGCTCAGCTGGTAGAGCAACAGCCTTTTAAGCTGATGGTCCCGGGTTCGAGCCCCGGCCGACCCACCATTTTTATGTTTTTTTATATTTATGATAACGTTAAGCAGCCATTGATACTAGAGTATCATCTAATCCAATCTCTTCTTCTATAAAATGTTTCGCAAAAATTTCGATTACTGGATTGAGATTTTGAAATCTGTCAGAAGAATTCATTTCTAACATTTTTACGATGCAGTTTGTAATTTCTTTATTTTGATAATTGGAGCCATCTTTTATTAATTCTTGTGGGATGCCGTAAACCATTCTCATTGCACCTGTTTTGTCCGCGACAAATCGAGCCCAGATTTCAGGATAAAACATTTTTACCGCTATTCTTCCTAGTGAGTATATATCATAATTTGCAGTTACTTCGTCTTCTGAAGCGTCTGTTAGTGGCATGTAACTTAGCGTTCCTGATATTTGTCCTGATGCGTCATTTGTGTCGCCTTTCAGTTTTGAAATTCCGAAATCTATAATTTTTATATGAAGTTGACCATCTTTATCTTGTACTAGAAGTATATTGTTTGGCTTAAGATCTCGATGGATTATACCATTTTGGTTTAGGTAATCTACCGCAGATAAAAGTTCAAGAAATAATCTTTTTTTCTCTTCATTGCTTAGTTTTCTAGTTACATTGTCAGTAATCCCATTTTCAATATTCAGAAAATCTTCCATTGTGCCTTCTGCATCAATAAATTCTTCACTGATAGATGTCATTTCTCTCTCTATGCCATTTTGAAAATCAAAAACTCTACTAATGCCAACTATTTCTGCAAGTCTTGGATGTTTGATTTCTCTTGCAAGCCTTGAATACACAAGTGGATTTAAAGCTTTTTCAAATATTTCAGCGTGTTCTACGTCTAGTGGTGTTTTTAAAATTTCTTTTTTTTCGTTTTGACCTTCTAATGTCGATACAGAGCTTAAACCTCCTTTTGCTAAATATTCTCTTTCCATTACAGGAAAACTTAATATGGTGTGTGATAATTTTTTTCTAGTATCTTCTGTAGCTCCTGACAAAACTACTGTAAAAGGTATTTGGCTTGCTTTTAAGAATTTTATTCTTTCAAGTAAGTTCACAGTATCTTCTTCAGTCTTTGCATTAAGATCTAAGTGTAGATATTGATCTGTGAGCCATTGTCTTTCTTGAAGTGCTTGCATTGTATAAAATTTAAGTACAGATATTTACACTCGTTGATTCTCAAAAAGTTTCATATTTGGTGTGATTATTTGCAAAATACTAATTGATTCTTTAAAATCAACTTAAGAATTAATTTAATTTCATGTATAAAAAAATACTTAATATATCATTAGTTGTCGTGTTGTTGGCATTCGTTTTTGGTATTAGCTCATGCAAAAACGCTTTTAAAAATCCTTTTTCCGATGACGATGATGATCAAAATGCTGAGGAGCTTGCGGATAATTCTAATGATTCCTTGGACCAATCAGGTATTGTTGCAGTTAGCGGTTCAAAAGTAAGTTATCAAATTAACTACGATGATAGTAAGTGGATAGTAACAAATAGTGATGAAGGATCTGATTCAGAATATGAATTTGAACACGTTGATGGAAATGTTTATGCTTTGATTATTCCGGAAAGAATAGAAATTTCAGTTGATTCACTAAAAGAGATTGCTTTTGAGAATGCAAAAGCTGTAGCTCCGGATATTCAAATAACATACGAAGAAACAAAAACTGTGAATGGAAGAGATGTACTGGCTATGAAAATGTTAGGCGCTATTGATGGGATGGCTTTTCAGTATTATGGATATTACACAACAGGAACTTTTGGCTCTGTGCAGTTTATTACATATACTACTCAGAATTTAGCTTTGGACTACGAGGAAGATTTCAATGAATTATTGAATGGTTTAAAAATTGATGATACTAGTGCCGCTCTTGATAAAGATATAACACAAAATTCCAGTTTAAATTTTGTGGAAGGAGCGAAAGTGGATTACAAAATTAATTACGATGAAAATAAATGGATATTGGAAAAAAGTTCTGAAGAAGAAGATTCAGAATATTTTTTCTCTCATAAAGATGGAGATGTTTATGCAATGGTGATACCTGAAAGACTTGAAATTTCGCTTGATTCTCTGAAAGAGATTGCTATAGAAAATGCCAAATCTGTAGCACCTGATGCGGAAATTGTATTTGAAGAAAGCAGAGAATTCAAAGGTCAACAAATATTTGTAATGAAAATGAATGGTACGATTTCCGGCATACCATTCCAATATTATGGATATTATTTGTCAGGTGCGTTTGGCACTATTCAGTTTATTACATACACAAGTCAAAGTTTGGCTGATACTTATGAAGCTGATGCTACAGAACTTCTTGAAGGAATAGAAATTGTAGAATAATATTATAAATATTTTTTCATACCTTCCGAGTCTCGATGATACGAGCCAAAATCTTTTAATTTTTGTATTTCTGCAAGTGACATTACAGGTCCTTTTTGGCAACTTGGCTCGCCTGTCCCGTCATTGACACAGTTGCCGCATATTCCAAAACCGCACTTCATATATCTTTCCACGCTAATTTGAGCATCTAAATTTTTTTCTATCGCAATTTGCATAACTCTTTTCATCATCATTTCCGGTCCACAAGTGTAGATGCAGTCAATTTTTTTATTCTTCACGACTTCTTCAAGAATTTGAGTATTGTACCCTTTGTGTCCAGCTGATCCATCGTCAGTTGCAATATGCAGCTTTGTTTTTGGTAATTTTTCAATATATTGCGTGTATAGAAGTAAATCTTTTTTTCTTGCGCCTACAATAAAATCAATTTCACAATTTTGCTCTACTGCCTTTTGTGCAAGGAAAAATAACGGTGCCGCCCCATAACCTCCAGCCAAAAAAACCAATTTTTGATTCGCTTGATATCTGAATGCATTTCCGTATGGACCTCTTATTCCTACCCTATCACCAATTTTTAACTGATCGAGTATTTCGGTAAAAGCACCAACTTTTGCTATAGAAAATTTCATTTTTGTTCCGTCGTCACAAGCTACACTAAATGGTTTTTCATTAATTTTTGGAATCCAAATATTACAAAATTGTCCAGGCAGAGCATTGAAAGAAATGTCTAAAGTATAAGTTTTTACAATAGAATTTTCTTGTTTTATTTCAAGGATTTTTGCTGATACCGGTATGTCATTTGTTGTTTTCAGTCTTTAGTTATTAGTTTTTAGCAATGAGCTACTCCAATGATTTCTTCAATATTTTTCACAGCTTCTTTTTTGCACCATTCTTCCATTTCCTTTGTGATTGAAGAGAAAATTTCTACACCTCTATAGTATACGCCGGTTCCTATGCCTACAAGTCTTGCTCCGGCCATCATCATTGCAATAGCATCTTTCCCTGTTATTATGCCACCTGTGCCAATAATTGGAATTTTTACAGCTTTGTAAATGTCATAAACGGCTTTTATAGCGATTGGTTTGATTGCCGGACCTGACATACCTCCAACTTTGTTAGCAAGTACTGGACTTCGAAGATCTATATTAATTTCCATTCCTGGTCCAACAGTGTTGATTGCGGTGATGGCATTAGCGCCTGCATTTTCAACAGCTTTTGCTATTTCAGCTATGTTTGATACATTCGGTGATAATTTGACAGATATTGGCAGATTAGTATTTTTACGAACCTCTTTTGTCACATCGGCCGCATCAATTATAGAGCACGCAAATGGTTTTCCAAATTCATCTTCAACATTAGGACAAGAAATATTTACCTCTATCATTTGCGGTTTAATTTTTGTGATTTCTTCGGCAATTTTGCCATAATCTGATTTTCGATGAGCTATTATGTTGGCAATTAGTGGAGCGTCGCAAGTTGCTAAATAATGCCCAAGTTCTTCTTGAGCTTTTGTAATGCCTGCATCTGGAACGCCAACAGCATTCAGCATATAATATTCATTTGCAATAATTACTGGATTTGGATGACCTTTGTGTCTTTCTAGCCATACTGACTTGGATGTTACTCCGCCCGCTCCATTTTTGATTACGTTTTTTAATGAATCACCAGTAATTCCAAGTATACCGGAAGCCAACACCAAAGGATTTTTGAAATCAATGCCGCAGAATTTAATTTTTAACATACTTATAGTTCATTATTTTGATTGTAAAATAAAAATGATTCAATTGGTATACTTAATATGTTATAATTAAAAGATTTTTTCCAAAAAACATGTCAGATATACTCAATATTGGAATTTTGCTTTTATTGTTACCTGTTATGATGGCAGCTATTTCAGTTGCGCCATGGGTTCCAATGAAGAAAAAAGATTTAAAAAGAGTAAATTCTCTAGCTGCTTTGCAAGATGGTGATGTTTTTTATGAAATTGGTTCTGGTGACGGTCGTGTATGTCACTATATTGCAAAAAATAATCCAAAAGTTCACGTAATAGGTATTGAAATGGCTTTTCCAATTTATATTTTGTCAAAAATTAGAAATGCTTTTAATCCTCAAGATAATTTAAAATTATACCATGCTAATGCTTTCAAATTTGATATTTCTAACGCTGATGTTGTTTATACTTTTGCGATGCAGAAATCTATTAATGAAAAATTGAAAAATAAATTTCTCAAAGAACTTAAAAAAGGTGCAAAAATTGTTTCTTATGTCTTCTCAATGAAACAGTGGGAAGGCGATAAATACACTGATTTTCAGCCTAAGTCTTTACCTATTCATGTTTATACGGTTTAATAGGTCAGGAACAAATTAATTTGATGAATAAGCAATATTTTACACTTATTACAGGAGCTTCAAGTGGTATAGGTCAAGCAACAGCAAAATTATTAGCGCAACATGGTAGGAATTTAATTTTGATCGCCAGAAGAAAGGATAGACTTGATACTCTAAAAAAAGAACTGGAATCACAGTATGCTGTGGAGATTTTAGTTTTTCAGCTTGATGTTCAGAATTTAGCTGCTATTGAAAAATTTTTCGACAAAATCAAAGACAAAAAAATAGATGTTTTAATAAATAATGCAGGACTGGCTCGTGGACGTTTGCTTTTAGAAAATTATCAGTGGGATGATATAGAACAGATGATTAATACAAACATCAAAGGTTTTTTGAAGGTAGCACAGCTTTCAATCCCTTTTTTGAAAGAAACAAAAGGTCATATTATTAATTTAAGCTCTATCGCTGGGATAGAAGCGTATGAGGGTGCTTCTATATATTGTGGTACTAAGGCTTTTGTGAAGATGATTAGCAAATCTCTTCGTATAGATCTTGCCGGTACTGGCATTAGAGTCACAGATATTGCTCCAGGGGCTGTAAATACTGAATTTTCTCTTGTGAGATTTGACAATGATAAATCAAAAGCGTCTGCCGTTTATGATGGATATATACCGCTTTATGCTGAAGATATTGCTGATTGTATCTTGTTCAGTTTAAATCGCCCTGCAAGTGTTAATATACAATACATGCTCGTAATGCCAACAGCGCAAGTAAGTGCTACTAGGATTTCTTCTTCTTGTTTGCCGCGTTAATTCCTTTGTGCCATGCTTTGCTGGAGAGGTAGATTATAAAAGGCACGAAAATGATAATTCCAATAAGATGAAATAAAGCAAAACCGGCAAATCTTAGACTTGGCCATCCCATCATTTGATACCTATAAGTTTCATAAATATCATCAGCACTTTGAGATAAGTAACTTTGCATCATTCCATAACGGTAATTATCATTATCATCTTGAGATAAATAATTTCCCATCATACCGTATCCATAGCTCAAACAGCCTAAATATTGTTTGCCAATCTTAATGTGTGCATTCTTCAGTTCTTTTGAACCTTCTCCTCCCATCATTTTGTCCATAATTTCGTGTGCTTCATTGCTACCTGTCATTTTTTGCATCACTGATTCGCCAAGCTCTTCCAAATCTTTGTCTTTAGCAACATCACAGTCCACATCTTCTTCAGTGCTAACATTTTGAGATGACATGATATCAGCTATAACTAAATCAATATCCTTGATGTCCTCTTGAGCTTCCGCAAAGGTAAGAGATGTAGAGAATACAAAGCCTAATATTAGCGATAAGAGAATTTTCTTCATATATAAGTTTAGTATGTTTGTAAGTCAATCATATTCTTTTTATATAAAAAAGAAAGAATTTAGATTTGACATCTTGTAAAATTTCCCCATGTTTCAAAAATATATTTTGACGATGGAGCCATCATCGGGAATCGAACCCGAGACCTCATCCTTACCATGGATGCGCTCTACCGACTGAGCTATGATGGCGAAATGTTTGCGCTCCCTGTCCGCCGTAGCTTCAGCGGAGGTGGATACCGACTGAGCTATGATGGCGAAAGTACTTTGTAAGGCTTTTGAAGATTAAATTTTTTCTTGAAATATCGCAATACGAATTGACTTCTTTTATATAAAAATTTAAAGTTTCTTCGCGTAGATTTTACAATTTTAAATTTAATTTTTTTAAAAGATGGCAAAAGGTAAAAGTCAATATTACACACTGTTCTGTAAGGTTTGTAACTTAGGTAGATACTTGATTTACAGGACTGAAAGGAATCCGTTCCCAGAATTTATTAAAAAGTTTTGTAAAAAGTGCCGTAAACACGAAGATCACAAACCTAAAAAAACTAAGAAATCTTCTTAAAAATAGATTTTTAAATTAAATATGAAAAAATTATTAACTTTTTTCTTCTTTCTTTCTTCTTTCTTCTTGGTTTCTTGCGGTGATAACTTAGAAAAATATTCAACAAAACAAGGAGTTTTTGAGGCTGATTTTATGCCAAAGGATACTTTTGTATTTGTGCAGTTCTCTGATGAAAAAAATTCTCAAAAAGATAAATTTGAAGAAATTATGAAAAGATTACCTGCCTCTAATGAGAATTTTTTGGCAAGTTTGACTGGCGCCCTACTACCTTATGGGATAGATTACTCAGCAGAAATACTGCCTTTGTTGGGAGCTAATAAAAGAATTTCTGTTGGAATTAATCCGCCAAAAAATCTTGAACAGCAAGGGGATATGATTATTAGTTTTGTTATTGATGATCAGCAAAAAGCCTCAGATTGGCTGACTGTACTTTCACAGAAAGAAGATTTTTTTCAAGATGCAATTGCTGATTATAAAATTGTTGGGAATACAAAAACGAATTTTTATCTTACGGTATATAAGGATCTGATTTTGATGGCAAATAGTAGAGACGCTTTGAAAGAAGCTTTTGATGCTTTGGCTGATAATAAATCTTCATTGATGTCTTCTGAGCTTTTTCAAGAAAAATTCAAAAATTTTTACGATGACAGGTTCCTTTTTGTTTATTTGGATTCGTCAGCCTCCGCAGCAAATATGAATATTGACCAAATAAACAAAATAGACAAACTTAATATTGGAGTACGTGAATTTTTGTACTTAACCGCTGAAAAAGATGGGGTTAAGATTAACGCTTTTGTTCAATCTGACAAAGAAGATAAGAAACTTTCGAAAAACAAAGTCAAAATACCAAAACTTGCCAAGCAAATTGATAGCGCAAATTTGATAGGGTACGCAGAAAGTCCAAATATCATAAAAACTCTTCAGCTTGAAATGGATGATTCCAATGAATCTTTTAAACAACTGGAAGACGCAGTAAATCGATATTTCGCTATGGATTTGAAAAAAGATATTTTGACTTTTCTTGATAAATCGGTGGCATTCTCGGTACATGCTCAGCAAGACAATCCTTTTCCATCTCTGAGTATTCTTGTTGACGCTTCATCGAATTCTCAAGGAGCTTCACAGTTTGTGACCAAAATAGATGGTCAAATTGATGGAATACTTGCGCTTATTAACTTTCAATTTTCTGATTACAGCAGTACGATTTCAAAAGATACTGTAGATATAGCAAGCAAATCTTTGACACGGATTACGTTAGATTTTGCAAAATTGCCTGATCAAGTTTTTACAGCTTTTGCTCAGATACCTGATTTTGTCAAAAATAATAAATTGAGTTTGACTTACGGCATGCTTGAAGATGATATTTTATTTATTAGTACAGCGGATAAATTTGAATTTGATGAAAACTTGGCGGATAAAGATTTGTTTCAAGACATGAATTCTGATATTGCAGATTTGCAAGATGGCAGACTTTATATTGAGTTGCCGAATGTCATATCGTTGACTGATCAAATCAAAATTCTGAATGAAAAATTAAACGGTCCAATGACAGAGCAGGAAAATCTTTCATATGAATTGTTTAAACAATATGCGACTGCTTTTGAGTCTATGATATTTGGCACAAAAGTGTTGAGCTCATCAGAACTTGAAATTGAGGGGTTGGTGAGGGTGAAATAAATAACAAAATCAGAATTTGTTTTGGCAGGGGCACTAGGGATCGAACCCAGGTCTTCGGTTTTGGAGACCGACATTCTGCCACTGAACTATACCCCTATATGTCTACGCTGTATGTTTTTCAAGCTTTTCTTCAAGAGCTTCTTTGCTTTGGAATCCAACAATTTTTTCAATCATTTCTCCATTTTTGAAAACAAGTAATGTTGGAATGCTTGCAATCCCATATTTGCCTGCAACTTCAGGGCTATGATCCACGTCAAGTTTGCCTATTTTTATTTTGTTGCCTAATTCTTGTGCTAATTCTTCTATGATTGGAGTTAACATTTTGCATGGTCCGCACCAATCAGCATAAAAATCCACAAGCACAGCTGTGCTTTTATAATTCAAAACTTCTTCTTGGAAATTGTCATCTGTAAAATGATTTGTCATATTGTTAGCGATAAGTGATAAGCGGTTGGCTTTAAGCCAAACTTATGTTAATAGATTTATAGTTTAGTTGCAATTGGTATTTTATTATTTTTACTGTAAATTAATATCGTCAATTCAAAATTTAACATTTCCAACAATGTTTTCACTTACAGCGGTTTCCCCAATTGATGGGCGTTATAGTAATAAGGTAGAGGAATTGTCAGCTTTTTTTTCTGAAGCAGCTTTGATTTATTATAGAGTTTATGTCGAGATAGAATGGTTTGTTTTTATATGTAACGATCTCAAGCTTGAAAAAACAAGAAAACTGACAGCAAAAGAATTGAAAAAACTGCGTGATATTTATGAATCTTTTACGGAGGATAGCGCAGCAAGAGTTAAAGAAATTGAAAGTGTGACAAATCACGACGTGAAAGCTGTTGAATATTTTATCAAAGAACATTTCAAAGATATTGGATCTAGTGATTTAGCTGAATTTGTACATTTCGGATCTACTTCTGAGGATATAAGTAATTTATCTTATGGATTAATGATTCATGATAGTTTGGAAGAGTTGTTTAGTGATGTGTATGATGAAATGCTTGATGAAATTGAAGCTCTATCTGAAAAATATAAAAAAATTCCAATGCTTTCTCGTACTCATGGACAGGCTGCAAGTCCAACCACTGTCGGTAAAGAATTTTTTAATGTACTTATGCGTCTTGAAAGGCAGGTGGAAAATCTTCTTTTTGTGGAAATTCTTGGCAAAATCAATGGTGCGGTTGGAAATTATAATGCGCATTTAGTGGCTTATCCAGATGTTGACTGGATCAAGGCATCAAATAAATTTGTAACAAGTCTTGGCTTGATACCGAATCTACACACTACACAGATTGAACCGCATGATTATATGGCTGAAATTTTTGACGCAATTAAGAGAATCAATACTATACTTATAGATTTTAATAGAGATATATGGACTTATATCTCTATGGATTATTTTAAACAAAAACTCAAAGAAGGTGAAATTGGATCTTCAACAATGCCGCACAAGGTCAATCCAATAGATTTTGAAAATAGTGAAGGCAATCTTGGTATGGCAAATGCACTATTTGCTCATTTTTCCGAGAAACTTCCGATTTCAAGAATGCAAAGAGATTTAACTGACTCTACCGTGCAAAGAAACATAGGATCTGCTTTTGCTTATAGTTTGATTGCGTATAAGAGTTTTATGAAAGGTTTAAAAAAATTAGAAATCAATGAAGAGAAAATAGAGCAGGATCTAGATAATAATTGGGAAATTCTTGCTGAACCAATTCAAACAGTTATGAGAAAAAATGGGATAGAAAAACCTTATGAGAAATTGAAAGAATTGACAAGAGGTAAGAAAATTTCACAAAAAGAAGTAAAAGAATTCATAAACAAACTCAAACTTCCAAAAATTGAAAAAGATAGATTACTGAAATTGACGCCGGCAAAATATATAGGACTTGCGATAGAGCTGATTGATACAAACAATTAAGTTAATTATAAAATTTAAAATTCAAAAATGATTTTATCTGATCGTGATATCAAAGCTAAACTTGCCAGTGGAGAAATACAAATTCGTTACAATGGTGGCGAGGAGTATGAACCGTATATTGGTCCATCAAGTGTGGACGTGAGGCTTGGTAAATTTTTCAAATTTTACAAACATGCTGATACGCCTGTACTTGATCCAATGAAAATGGATAGTTTCAAGGAAGTAACTGAACTTGTGGAAATCAAAGAAGGTAAACCGATTATTATTCAACCTGGCGAGTTTGTTCTTGGAGTAACTTTGGAAACTATTAAACTTCCTGATAATCTTGTTGCCAGATGCGAAGGAAGAAGTTCACTTGGAAGGCTTGGTTTGATAATTCACTCTACAGCAGGCTTTATAGATCCCGGATTTGAAGGGACTGTTACTCTTGAGATTACAAATATCAATCGTATGCCGCTTGCTCTTTATCCGGGTATGCGCATTGGTCAGCTTGCATTTGAGACCATGACAAGTTCTGCTGAAGTACCATATAATATGAAAAAATGTTCCAAATATATGGGACAGCAGCTTCCTGAAGAAAGTAGAATTACAATAGATAAGGAATTTAGTTCAATATGAACACAAACATTATTATTCTTTTGTTGATTTCAACTGTTCCGGTTTTTTTTCTACTTTTGTATTTTTATTACAAAGACAAAGAAAGAGAACCGAAAAAGTTGGTTTTGAAGATTTTTATTCTTGGAGTTCTTTTGTTGTTTCCTGCTGTATGGATAGAGCAATATTTGACTGAATATCTACCTAATACTGCATTTTTTAATGCTTTTTTTGTAGCTGCCGTTACTGAAGAATTGCTGAAATATTTTATAATTATGAGATTTGCTTTTCGAAGTCCGGCTTTTAATCAAGTCACAGACGGTATGGTTTACGCAATTGTAGTAAGTCTTGGATTTGCTGCTTTCGAAAATATTCTTTATGTGAAAAATTTTGGCTATGAAATTGGTATTATTAGAGCTTTTACCGCTATACCGCTTCATACTTTTAGTGCTGCTATTATGGGATATTTTATAGGATCTAGTAAATTTGAAGAAGATAAGGAAAAAGGGAAAAGGATAAGGCTAAATGGTGTGTTTTTGGCTATATTATTGCATGGATTTTATAATTTCTGGCTTTTTACTGAGAGTTATTTGATGATACTTAGTTATTTGCAAGTTTATATGATGTGGAGGCTTACTTATATTTATTGGAAACATAGTGAAGAGCCTGATAAAAAAACTGTTTTAACGATTAGAATGATTTTGAAATATTTATACGACAAATATAGTATTATAAGTTGGTTCAAAATTATTATTGCAACTTTGCTTCTTCTTTTGATTGCTCTTGTTACAACAGCTTCAGTTGTACAGCTGAAGCAAGATGCTTTGATTTATATTCTGGGTTTTGATTTGCTGACTGGGATGTTGTCGTATGTTCTGTATAATAGTGCTACAAAGAATAAAGTGAAAAATACAAGCACACTTTAATATGTAATTAATCTTAATATTATAGCAAATTTTGAAGGTTTTTTAAATGAGAAATATTAATATTCTGTTAAAGAATATGGCAGATTACTGTATAATATTTCTGTAAATTGTGAAAAATAACACTTTTAAGAAATAAAATGACATTTTTAGAGCTAAAATTCGCATTAACGAAGTTTTTGATTTTTTCTTTAAATGATAACCAGTTGGAATCTTATTCTCCATAATGTGTTTTGCAACGGAGAATGTGTATGATAATTTTTTCTTCTAAAATTTCATAAAGTATACGATTTTTTAAATCAATTCTTATTGAAAAACATCCTTTTAGATTTTGTCCTAACCTTTTACCAATAAATGGATTAAATGCAAGAATTTTTAATTTATCTCTCACCTTAATTTGTTCATGCTTATTATATTGAGAGAAATCTTTTTCTGCTTTTTTTGACAAAATAATTTTATAAATCATATTCTTTTTCCAAATTTTCTAAAGTTATATATTGTCCTTTTCTTATTTGAGCTTTGGATTCTTTAACAGAATTTACAAGCCCCGGTATTGATTCCAAATAAACTGTTTCTTCTATATCTTCCAAAAGATCAACAGAAATTATCGCAAAATCACCTGTTTTTGTAGTAACTCTTACTATTTCATTCCCAGTAGTGACTCTATTTGCAATTTTAAATAAATCTTTTCTTGCCTGAGTTGTGGTTAATGTCTGCATTATTTAATTTTAAAAAGTGGTACAAGATCAAGTACATTATATGATAATTTGCAGGTTAAAGTCAAAGAAAATCTATACGATATCATCGTATAAAAAAGCAAGAAAATAAAGGGAAAGGATTTTTAACTTATTAATTTATTTGCGTTTTAGTCAGGTAATTTTCTTGATTGAGATGGTGAATTTGTAAGTGCAATATTTATAAAAATTAAGATATTAAAATTTGATTTAAAAGTATAAATCTTATTATTATAGCAAATGTAAGGAATTAATTCAAAGTTTTTTAAAAATATGTCAAAATTAGCAATTTTTGATGGTAAAAAAATACGTAGACATTGGGATAGTGGGGAAGAGAAATGGTATTTTTCTGTCGTGGATGTCGTTGGCGTTTTGAGTAATAGCAGTGATCATAGAAATTACTGGAAAGTACTTAAGAATCGTTTGAAGGCTGAAGGTAGTGAGTCGGTTACAAATTGTAACCAACTGAAATTAGAGTCGTCAGATGGGAAAAAATATTTAACTGACGTTGCTGATACTGAAACTCTTTTTAGACTTATTCAGACTATTCCATCTCCAAATGCAGAATCATTTAAATTATGGTTGGCAAAAGTTGGATACGAAAGAGTCCAGGAAACAGACAATCCAGAATTAGCAATTGATCGTGCAATGC
>CAZEDK010000028.1:16809-22199 GCA_964511025.1 uncultured Candidatus Peribacteria bacterium
TACGAGCAAAAAGGATATTCAAAAGAATGGATAAATCAACGCTTAGAAAGTATTGAAATTAGAAAAGAACTTACTGATGAATGGGAAAAATGTGGAGTGAAAGATAATAAAGAATTTGCAATTTTGACTGATGAAATAACTTTCGCATGGGCAGGACTTCACATCAAAGATTATAAAAAACACAAAAATTTAAAAACTGAAAATTTACGTGATAATATGACAAATCTTGAATTAGTTTTAAACATGCTTGCTGAGGCCACTACTACTGAAATTTCAAAAGAAGTTAAACCAAAAACTTTTGAAGAAAATAAAAAAGTTGCAAAAGATGGCGGTAAAATTGTTGGAAATACAAGAAAAGAAATTGAAAATAAGACTGGTAAGAAAGTGATTTCTGCGAGTAGTATGAAGTCAACTAAACAATTAAATAAATAATTTTATAAAGCTTTTTTAAATCTATGTTCAAAGACGTAAACCCAAAACAATCATTTCCGGAACTTGAGAAGAATATTATTAAATTCTGGAAGGAAAATAAGAGTTTTAATGGTAATATATAATTGGATATTAATTAAATTAAAAAATGACAAAGCTTCAAATTTTACATGTTTTACAAAATTATAAAAAATTGCCTGCCAAAAGCAAAATAAGGGAGCAATATTTAAGTGAATTCCAAAAAAAAATGATTTATAGAACTACCAAAACCGAAAATCCAGAACTAACAATGAAAATGGTGGAAAAAGTTTTAAATAATCTCTAATTTTATGATTAAAAAACTTGGAGAGACCAGTTATAAGCAAACAAGTTTTGGCGTAATACCAAGGTCAAAATTAATTTTATTAGAAATTGAAGGCATTAAAAAAGCTTGGGATTTCGTTTTGAAGACAAAAATACAACAATTAACTCCTGATTTTTTCAAAACAATTCATAAAATTGGTTTTGCATGGATTTTTCCAGATATATGTGGAGATTTTAGAAAAGTTGATGTGCAAGTTTCAAATCATAATCCACCAAAATATTATTTGGTATTTCAATTAATATCTGAATTCTGTGAAGATTTAAAAATGAGAATGAAAAATTTACCGTCAATAAATAATATTGAGTTTATTGATGAACTAATTTCTTTATTAGCATGGGCTCATCATAAATTTTTATGGATACATCCTTTTCAAGATTATAATGGACGTATTGGTAGATTATTAATAAATTTAATTTTATTACAATTAGATTTACCCCCAATAGAACTGAAGGTGGAAACAAAAGTTGGAAGACAACTTTCTATATTAAAATTTATTTAAAATATGTTCAAAGACGTAAACCCAAAACAATCATTCCCAGAATTAGAAAAAAATATTATTAAATTTTGGAAGGAGAGTAAAATTTTTGAAAAATCTATTTCAAATAGAGATGGTGGCAAAGATTATATTTTTTACGACGGCCCTCCATTCGCAACTGGTCTTCCACATTATGGTCACATTTTGGCAGGGACTATGAAGGATGTTGTGCCGAGATACTGGACTATGAAAGGTTTCAAAATTGACAGAAAATTCGGTTGGGATTGTCACGGGCTTCCAGTTGAATACGAAGTTGAAAAAGAGCTTGGAATTACTGGTCGCAAAGATATTGAAGAAAAAATGGGAGTTTCGGAGTTTTGTGAAAAATGCCGATCAATAGTTTTGCGTTTTACTAAAGAATGGGAAGAAACTGTAGAGAGGATGGAAAGATGGGTAGATTTCAAAGATGACTATAAGACGATGGATGCGACTTATATGGAATCTATTTGGTGGGTTTTTGGGAAACTTTGGGAAAAAGGTTTGGTATATGAAGGTCATAAGCCAATGCACATTTGTCCACGATGTACTACTCCACTTTCAAATTTCGAAGTTACTCAAGGCTACAAAGATATAACTGATATTTCAGCAACAGCGAAATTCAAAGTTAAAAATTTAGAAAATACTTATATTTTAGCTTGGACAACGACTCCTTGGACTCTTCCTGGAAATGTGCTTTTGGCAGTTGGAGAAGATATTGAATATGCTTATGTCAGCCATAATAAATTTGATAATGACGGCAAAAAAATTAGCACTGAAAATGAAACTTATATTTTAGCAAAAGATTTAATTTCAAAATACTTTGGACAGGAAGAAGGACTTTATAAAATTCATAAAACTGTAAAAGGGAAAGATTTAGTTGGATTAGAATATGAACCACTTTTTCCATATTTATTAGATATGTTAGATCCTTTAGATAAGGGTTGTAGAGTCTCAACTAGGGTTTTAAAAGATATTTCAGGCAATTCAATCAATATTTCACTTAATGTTGCGGTTAAAGATGATGAGAATATGGCAGCTAAAAGTAAATTTATAGAAAATCAATCTGATAAATTAGATAAGTTTTTAAAACAAATTTATAAAGTTGTTAATGCCGATTTTGTGTCTATTAACGATGGTACGGGTGTAGTTCATATTGCTCCTGCATTTGGTGAGGATGATTATAAATTAGGGCAAAAAGAAAAATTATTGTTTTTAGTTCAACATGTAGCTCTGGATGGGAAATTTATAGAAGATATTTTTTTTCAACCTTCTCAAGGAAGAGATGATATTAATTATAAAAATCCTTTAGATTTAGTTGATTGGTTACAGAATAATTCACCAGATAAGTTATTCAAAGATATAGAGGTTAAACCAAAAGATGATCCAACAAAAACTGATCGGAAAATTTGTGATTATTTGGAATCAAAAAAACTTTTATTTAAAAAAGAAAACTATAAACATTCATATCCGCATTGCTGGAGATGTGATAGCCCTCTTCTTAATTATGCGACTTCAAGCTGGTTTGTGAAAGTTGAAGTTTTGAAAGAAAAAATGATTGAGGCAAATAAAACTATTCACTGGGTACCAGATCATGTTGGATCAGGTCGTTTTGGTGATTGGTTAGAAAATGCTAGAGATTGGTGTGTTTCAAGAAATAGATTCTGGGGAGCTCCGATCCCACTTTGGAGAGCAGAAAGTGGAGAAACTGTTTGTATTGGAAGTATTGAAGAATTGGAAAAATTAAGTGGACAAAAAGTAACTGATCTTCATAAACATTTTGTTGATAAAGTTACTTTTGAAAAAGATGGAAAAGTTTATAACAGAATCCCTGAAGTTTTGGACTGCTGGTTTGAATCAGGTGCTATGCCTTATGCTCAAATGCATTATCCTTTTGAAAACAAAGATAAATTTGAAAAAAACTTCCCGGCAGAATTTATCGCTGAAGGATTGGATCAAACCAGGGGTTGGTTTTATACGCTTGTAGTTTTAGGTGTTGCGTTATTTGGAGTTTCACCATTCAAAAACGTAATTGTAAACGGCCTAGTTTTGGCAGAAGACGGTAAAAAAATGAGTAAAAGGTTAAAAAACTATCCGGAGCCAAGCATAATATTTGAAAAACATGGAGCGGATGCCTTGCGTTTTTATTTAATGAATTCACCGGTTGTTAAGGCGGAACCTTTGAGGTTTTCTGAAAAAGGTGTTGAGGAAATTGTGAAGAAGGTTCTTTTACCTCTTTGGAACAGTTATAGCTTTTTTGTTACTTATGCGAATATAGATAAGTGGGAACCAATCCCCCCAACCCCCTTTGTCAAGGGGGCTTTAAACAAACTTGATAGGTGGATTTTGAGTGAATTGCAGCTTTTGGTAAAAGAAGTTACAGAGCAGATGGATAAATATGATTTGCAAAAAGGAACTGAGCCGATCGCGGAATTTATAGACTCACTTACAAATTGGTATATCAGAAGAAGTCGAAGAAGATTCTGGAAATCTGAAAATGACTTCGATAAAATGGAGGCTTATCAGACTTTGTACACGGTTTTGACAACGCTTTGCCAAATGATTGCCCCATTTTGTCCCGCAATTGCTGAAGAAATTTATAAAAACCTT
Source organism: uncultured Candidatus Peribacteria bacterium (assembly GCA_964511025.1). GTDB lineage: Bacteria > Patescibacteriota > Gracilibacteria > UBA1369 > GWF2-33-10 > CAZEDK01. The sequence continues at coordinate 20,724 of CAZEDK010000028.1, forward strand.
ACAGATGAAGAATCTGTACATTTAACAAATTGGCCGCAAGTAGATAAAAAATTAGTTGATGAGAATTTAAGCCAAGAAATTGATTTAACAAGGCGTATTGTTACTCTTGGTCATTCTATTAGGTCTACAAAAAATATTAAAGTCAGGCAACCTTTATCGAAGGTTCAAGTTGCAATTCCTGAGAAATTAAAAAGAAATTTTGATCTGGATGTAATTGCTGAAGAATTGAACGTGAAGGAAGTTGAAATTTTGAATGATGCAAGTGAAGTTGCGCAATTTTACGTTTCTCCAAATGCAAGAGTTTTGGGTCCGAAATATGGAGCAAAGGTGCAGGAGATAATTAAGGTGGCAAAAGAGGGAAAATTTGAAATTATGGATGATGGCACTGTGAAAATCCTTGAATACATTTTAAATCATGAAGAAATTGAAATTGGATACAAAGGCAAAGAAGGATTTGATGTGGCCTCAGAGCAGGGAATAGTTGTCTGTCTTGATACGCAAGTTACTGAAGATTTGAAATTGGAAGGAGTTGCAAGAGATTTTGTGAGAACGATTCAGGATATGAGAAAGGAAGCGGGATATAAGGTGGACGATAGGATAGCGATTGCTGTAGAGACAAAAAATCTTTTGTCTGTATTGGATCAATTTTCTGATTATATTAAAAAAGAGACATTATGTAATGAGTTTGTGAATGAAGGAAAATTTGATTTGGAGAAGGAGGTCGATGTAGATGGGCTGAGTGCGCGAATTCTGATAAGAAAAGTATAAATTTCTATTTGAATTCATGAGAAATTTGTATATAATTATAATGTTAAATTCATTATATATTTGTATATGTTAAAAAATCAATGTATATCGGTCACAGATTTAAGGGTAAACACAAAAGAATGCTTGTCTGGTTTAAAAAACATGCAAAATACATATTTGTTAATAATAGACCTACAGCTGTAGTTTTGGATGTTGGTGAATATGAAATGATGAAAAGATTATTAGATGAAATGCCTGTTCTCTATGGATTGGGCGAAAGTGATGTTAGCTCTGAAATTCAAAAATTAGCAGATGTGGCAAGGAAAATGGAGTCTAGCGATTTTGTTAATTATTAAAATATGAAATTTCAGAAAATTCTAGAACAAAAAGAACTTATAGCTTTTATAAAATCTAGAAATATTAAATTTTTTTGACATTTTCCTATGTGTTATATATAATATATATTGTTTTTATATATAAAAAGTATACAAATGTCTTATCATCATTTCAAAGGGGAGGATTTATCAAGATCAGAATTAGTTCAAAGGATGGTGACTGAACGGATTTTGAACAGCGATATTGATGATAGTCAAAGGGAAAATTCAAAAATTTGGGAACTTAAGCATAGTTGTAGTTGTGTGCAAATTGGAAGAATTTTGGCCTTGAAAAGAGGTTTAAGTGTTGAAATTGCTGAAATAATTTGTGTGCTTCATGATATATATGCAATTG
>CAZEDK010000028.1:22244-25855 GCA_964511025.1 uncultured Candidatus Peribacteria bacterium
CATGAAGGATCTAAGACTGCTAGAGAGATTTTGGAATCATCGAATAAATTTAACGTTCAAGAAATAAATTTGATTTGTGAAGCGATTTATCATCATAGCGATAAGCAGATTTATAGTGATAGTCCGTATGTTGAGTTAATAAAAGATAGTGATGTTTTTGATTGTTCTCTTTATTCAGGAGCGGTTGACTATTATAAAGAGCATAAAGCTCCTGAGGTTGCCAATGAGTATTTTCGCAGGATTGAGAGGGTGGGAAGGGAGATGGGGATTCCCGCATTTAATCCCCCTAGCCCCCTTTAACAAGGTGGAATCGGTCAAAAGTCCCGGTTCCTTCCTTGTGAAAGGGAGGTTAGGAGGGATTAGAGATTTATGGGATTTGTATTTTAATTTTCCATTATGAATATTTTACAGCAACTAACATCATCGCAAGTTCGAACTACACTTCTTCAATTTTTTACACAAAATGAAAACGAAGACTTGCAGTTTGGTGAAATACAGAAAAAGTTGAATGTAAATCCAAGACAGCTTACTTTGCAATTGCAAAATTTAAAAGAAATTGATTTTGTAAAAGAAAGAATCCTTGGAAATAAGAAATTTTATCAAGCTAATAAAAATATTTTTTACTTCAAAGCTTTGAAGCACTTTGTTGAGGTTTTAAATAAGCATGACGATTGGTTTCGTTGGGAAAGAGCTGCTACAGTTCATCATTTGTATCAGGTTGTTCAGGCTGGTATGAAGCCTATGAAAGATTATTTTGGAATTTGTTGGCCTTTGACTATTATGATTTATACGGGTGAAAATGTGCTTTGGTGTAACAAGGTATCTGAAATGTCAAGTCGTGGTCAGACTTTGATTGATTGGTACAAAGTTAAAAGCAATAAGATCCAATATGAAAAAGATTTGAGTACAGTGATTGAGGATTTAAAAAAAGTTTTGCAAAAAGTGGAAAAAATGAATTTGCAAAAATTAGATAAAAAGAAACTTTTCAATTTGTATAATGAGTTAAAAGATACATATATTCGATGGTACAGTCTTTTTTGGGCTACGGAGCTTGTTGCTGTGAGGTGTGAGGAAATTTTGAAAGCACAATTAAAAGATTTAAGTCCAGATGAATTTTCAATATTAACTGCTGTTAGTGAGAAATCTTTTAGTCAAGAGATTGAAGATGATATGAATTTGCTTGTTGAGTTGGCAGAAAAATTTGGATTTAAAAATAAAAAATTTTGTAAATTCTTAAAAAATTTTCAGCGAAATTATTTTTGGATGCATGATAATTATTATGAAACAAAGGTTTTGCAAGAGGAAGAAATAATTCTTGATATCAAAAAAAGGCTCGAAAGAACAAAATCTGAATTTACACCAAGCATTGATTTGCAAAAAGAAAAAGCAAAATTAATCAAAAAATATAAAATAAATTCAGATACGCAGCAAATAATTGAAATTTCAGATAAATTTACATTTTTACAAGATTTACGCAAAAAATGGATTATGATTTATGCTCATTTTTTAGAACAAATTTTGGCTGAAATTGGCAATAGGGCTCAAATTTTGCTTCATGATATGAGGTATACAATGCCTATGGAAATTGAAGATATTTTAAAAGCTAAAAAGTTTGATTTTGAAGCAAGACAAGAAAATTGTATGATTGTCTTTCAGTCCGGAGCTTTGGAAGGTGAATTTTATCTTGGTCAAAGAGCAAAAAGTGAAGAAAATAAATATTTTCATGCAAATGTCGATGATACTGCAGTCGCAATTCTGAAAGGCAATGTTGCCTGTAATGGCAAAGCAATTGGTCCTGTGAAAATTCTTATGAATCCAAATGAGATTTATAAGGTAAATCATGGAGATGTCTTGGTGACTTCAATGACTTCTCCGGATTTTATGCCTGCTATGAGAAAGTGCGTGGCAATCATAACAAATGAGGGAGGACTTACTTGCCATGCTGCCGTCATCGCAAGAGAGTTGAATATTCCCTGTATTATTGGGACAAAAGTTGCAACGAAGGTTTTGAAAGACGGTGATAAAGTTGAGGTGGATGGGGATAGGGGGGAAGTTAGGAAAGTATAGTGTATTTTGAATAAAATTTATGAAATTTTTTGAAGATATTACGGAGAAAGAATTTTCATTAATTGGTGGTAAGGCAAAATCACTTTGTTTTTTGATTAAAAATAAAATTAATGTGTCAGATGGGTTCATGATAAGAGAAAAAAGTTTAAAGAAAAAAGAAAAAAGTGAAATTTTGGAAATGTTTGATAAATTGAATACGGATTTTGTTGCGGTAAGAAGTTCTGCGAATATGGAAGATTCTGATTTGAGTAGTTTTGCTGGAATTTTTCAGACTTTTTTGTATGTGGATAAGAAAAATTTAATTTCAAAAGTAAAAGAATGTTTTGAGTGTATAAATGTTGAAAGAGTAAAGCAGTATTGTAATGGTAAAAATATAGATTTTGATAAATTGAAAATTTCAGTTGTTGTTCAGAAGATGGTGAATTCTGAAGTTTCAGGAGTTTGTTTCACAAAACATCCTGTAACAAAAAATGAGAATCAGGTTGTGATTGAGGCTTGTTATGGATTGGGTGAAGCTTTGGTTTCTGGACTCATAACGCCTGATTTGTATGTTTGCGACAAATTGAATAAAAAAATAGTTCAACAAGAGATTAATGAGCAAGCTGAAATGATTGTTTTGGATAAAGCAAAGTCTGGCACGAAAATAGTGAAAGTTTCAGAAAATTTAAAATCAAAACAGAAACTTAGTGAAAAACAAATAATGGAAATTTTTCAAATAGCTTTGAAAATAGAAAAACTATATGGAAAAGCTATGGATATTGAATGGGCATATGAGAGAGGTGTGTTGTATATTTTGCAGGCGAGGGCGATAACGGTATAAAATATTTGCATTAACAATGTATGTGCAGTATAATAAATATGTGATTTACAAAATAATTATTAACCATGTCTAACTTAACTATACGCATTGAAGATGATTTGAAAAATCAAGCTATGAGACGGGCTACTGAGATTGGTATTTCCCTGAGCTTGGTTATAAAAAATGCTTTGAAAAATTTTATAGAAAAACCTGTTGTTATTATAGGTGAAGTTGAACATTTATCTGTAACAGCTGATATACAAAAAAAAATGGATAAGGTGGCTACTTTACTCGTTAATAAATAAATTGTAATGAGACTTGTAATTACAGATTCAATTTTTGTTTCTGAATTTGAGTCATTTCAAAGATTATTTAATCTAGACTGTATAAAAGAAGCTTCAAAAAAAGCTTTACAAGGTTTAGGTAAAACGATTAAAAATTCTAATAAATTAAAAGGTAGTATTTTGAAAAAAATTAATTTAACCAGTACTGCTGGAGCAGGACGAGCGGTCTTTTTGATTATAGTGGAAAATGGAGATTGCGTATTAGTTGTAGTTAGACATAAAAATGATAAAAAAATTGGTTTTAATACTAGTATTGAGAATCCATACTTTGAAAAATTATTAAATAAAAATTTAGATTTAATTATTGGTGATTTAGAAAACAACAATTTTAAAAGTTATAATTTATAATTTAAAATCAAAACAGAAACTTAGTGAAAAACAAATAATGGAAATTTTTCAAA
>CAZEDK010000029.1:0-25579 GCA_964511025.1 uncultured Candidatus Peribacteria bacterium
AATTATTGAAAATAGCGACCTCTCAATAGACGCTTGCTACTTCTTGCCGGTTTGTGAAGACTTAAACATAACTGACATTAATTATTCAAATTATCGTAGCTCTGGAAATATTGATTATTATATATCAATCGCTCCTGAAAACTGGTCAGGCGCTTTTACCACTGAAATTTTAAGACAAGGTCTAGGCAACACAAGTTATGGTAGTGGCGGTATTGTAATTTCAACGGTACAGACATCAAATACAGGTGAAATAAGTTATCAAGAAATCAGTTCTTGTGATGGCACTAATTTATGCACAGCCAATTTAAATCTAAGCGATTCTAAAAATCTATTCATCCAAATCAATGGACTAGATGCTGATGATAAAGTAACTTTTTATACTGACGATAAATCTGAACAATGTAGCACTTCTGATACTTTGTTATTATTAGGCGATTATGTCTGGTTTGATCAAAATGGTGACGGTATTCAAAATGATCCATCTGAAAATGGTATTAATGAAACTACTGTAAATCTTTATTCAGATCCTGATTCAGATGGTATTTGTTCACCTGATGATTTCATTGAGTCAACTATCACTTCAAATGATCTTGATGGCAATTCAGGTTATTATTATTTCCCTGTAGATGCAAATTCTCAGTATTGTGTAGAATTTATTAATCCACAACCAGACCAATACGCCGTCTGCCCTCAATTCCAAGAATCAAATATTGAAACAGATTCAAATCCTGATCCAAATACCGGATCTGCCAATGCTCAAATTATTGAAAATAGCGACCTCTCAATAGACGCTTGCTACTTCTTGCCGGTTTGTCTTGACCTGCTAGTCAACAGTGATTATTCAAATATATACGATAAGACAGCAGTTTATACGGTGAGTGTAGATTCAAATTCTACCATTGCAGATTTATGGACTGGAGATATTATTGTAAAAATTTATGACGAAAATGACAAATTAACTGAAGTAGATTCTATCATTTTTGATGATGGCAATAGTCAGGCTTCATGTACAAAAAGTGATATATCAACCGAAGAAACACCCAAAACAACTTGCGATCCCGCCATTGATCCTATGTGTATAGAGACACAGTCAAACCCAGAACCAGTTCCTGTTGAACCTCTAGTTACAAATCTATGCGACATCAATCCTACCGATCCTACCTGTCAAACAGTTCTACCGACAGAAGAAACAACTGAAACAATTTGTGATCCGGCAATCGATCCGAATTGCACAACTCAACAAATTTGCGATCCTATCATCGACCCCACCTGCAATCAAACAACACCTGACGAATGTATTCTAAATCCTGCCGATCCTGCCTGTTTAACACAACAAACTTGCGATCCTATAACTAATCCTACTTGTGTACCATTACCTACTACAGAACCTCTACCAAACCCTCTTCCACAAACACCACTCATCACAAAAACTGATAAAAACCACAATTTATTCACAAGCATAATTAATCTATTTACTCAAAATACAGACAATCTCAAAACTGATTTACTTGCCTCGTATACAGAAACTGGCAGCGAGTTAAAATGTAGCGCACAAATAGATTCAGAAGTTTCGCAGCCTATAACTATAACAATTAATGGTCTATTACCTGATTGCAGAGTGGAAATTTTAACAAACGATAACGACACGCAAGCTAACCGGTGTTATTTTTCAGAAAAGATTCTAAAACTTGGCAATTTTGTATGGATAGATAATGGAGATTTTATACAAAGCGAAACAGAACAAAATTCAAATGGTCAAAACGGAATAAATGTACAACTATATCAAGCCGATAAAAATGGTATATGCACAGATATTCTACTCGACGAAACACAAACACAAAATGATCCGGACACAGAATCTCCAGGTTATTACTACTTTCCAGCGGAACCAAATACTGATTACTGTGTGACATTCGCTCCGCTACCCGGCTATGAATTTTGTCCACAAAATACAGGAGACAATATCACAACAGATTCAAATCCTAATCCAAGCATAGGTATTGCAAATAATATTCACATTGCGCAAGAAAATGACATAACAATAGATGCTTGTTACACCGATATCGCATGTCAAGAAATTACACTTATAAAAGATAATGAAAACTTAAATAACAAAACAGTCCCTATAGAAGACTACGATCCAAATGAAAGCTTTGATTTTGAAGCAATAGTCTCACCAACAACATGGCTTGGCACAATTGAAGCCATTTCAGCAAGTCCTGACGCACAGTTTACGATAAATCAGGAAACTAAGCACGCCGATATAAGCTACAAAAATGGTAATTATGGTGACACCATTACTGTTACAGCAGACAATGGTTCATGTCCGGCAACTTTCTCAATTGATACACCTGATTGTATTAGCTTGGAGATGGCTGACACATTTACAACAACATCAACCGAAGATAATACTTCAGTTAATATCACATTCGATGTCTTAGCTGAAAATTCCAGATGGGTCGGTACAATTTTAGTAACTTCAAATGGTCAAGGCACTTTCAAAAATCCATATATTGATTATAACAATCCAAACGTATCAAATGACAGCATTCTTACAAGTGGCAACCCTATTTCAATTAATATAGACGGAACCAAAGAAACAGCACTCTATAGTATAGCTATCGAATACTCTGGCGGAAGTGATGAGGATCAAATCACAATTTCTGTTCTCAATGAAGAAACTGTATGTAGCGATACTAAGAGTTTAACAAATAAAAACCAACCTGGAGGCAGTGGTGCAGATTATACAATTTGTGGAGATGGAGACATTGATATGGGCGAAGCATGCGATTACGCAATCGAAGAAGGTGAAGTAGATTACAAAGCAAACTGCACATCATCTTGCGTCATATCCACTCCTTCATCATCTTCTGATGAAACTGAAAATGGAAATGAAGATAATGAAGATGAAGATAATACAACTGCAGGTGGCGGTGGCAATGATGAAGACGAAACGCCACAAGTGAAACAAACAACAAAAGAACCACTCTTTGATAAAAGAGCATTCCTCAACAACAATACAGCAGTCAAATCAGCAAGTATACCGGAGCAAAACGATCATGCTAATTACATACTTACTTATTGGAATAACGGTTCTAACTACAGCTCACTGACAGTAACAGATACACTTGGAGAATTAGGAATTATTTCCGGATACAGCAACGAGAAAACAACAGGTGATTATATTAAACCTTGGCCTGACAGTGAATTTTATTATAATTACGAATTAGAGAAATGGCCAAATAATGCTACAAGCACTATAGCTGACTGCGTAGAAGATTCAGTCGAGCTCTGCCACATAGCAGGAACTTCGATATTTTCTCCTAATGGCGCGCAGTTTAGCAATATTTCAGATGACGACATAATAGCTATAATTTATCAAGGTAAGTTCAAATTAGGCAAATTTGACTGCAATGATGGTAATTGTGGAGCTGAAGAGTTCCAAAATACTGCAAACGCAAACGCAACAAATACAAGCGGTCAAACAAAAACAATATCTGACAGCGATATATTATATGCACTTTGCAAATATTTAATCACTAGAAATAGTGGCGATGTATTACTATACAGCCCACTGGAAAGCGGAGCGGATCTGTCTTGTTTAAGTAGCAACGAAGTAAGAAACACAACAGGGCTTGCAATTACAAAAGATCAACCAACAACAGCCACCTTGCCATCAACAGGGGCAGAAGATTATGAAGCTACAGAATCATTATGCGACAATAGAGAAGATAACGGATCAGTCATCTCAGATTTCTCAAGTTTTATATGCGAACTAAAACTCGAAATACTTGATATATGGCAACCTGACAATATTTCTGATTCAATCGAAGAAAATATAGAGAGAGAAGCGGAAACTTATGAAAATTTAAACACTTTTGATAACGCAACAAGCAAGAATATCACTATTAATTATTTAAGCGATTTAGATGCGCTAGATTCTGAAAGTCCGGATCCAACAAAGAAAATTTACAGAAAAACTGACGGAGGAAATCTGATCATCAATCCTGCAAACGAAAATTTCTTCACTGAAGGAGCGTATACATTTATAATTGAGAATGGAAATCTGATTATTGAAGGCAATCTGAAATACAATGACGATGAATATAATTATGGACAGATACCTTCCGTTGCATTCATAGTAATAGGAGGCAATATAGAAATTGCATCAAATGTTACTGATATAGTTGGCGTATATTACACCGAAACTAACGATGAAGGTCTAGGCGGTGAGATACAATCGCAAGATTCCAGTCATAGTGATTATCAACTTCGAATATATGGTTCAGTCTTTGGTGATTTGAATCCAATCATATCAACAAGAGATTATATTGGAGACCCGGAAAGAGATGGAGCAAATGTAAAAATTATATATGACGCAAGAATACTTCTCAACACTCCGCCTGCATTGGAAGAATTCATTGGCACGTCATTTACTGATATCGCGAGGTAGTTTTTAGTTGTTAGCCCCGAAGGGGACACTTTGTGTTTTTTTAGTTCTTAGTTTAATCTAATGTAGAAACACGCCATTGGCATGTTTTTAAAATTTAGATTAAATATGCAAAATAATGTTGTTTTATTTTACGGACCGAATGCTTTCCTTCTTGAACAAACGCTAAAACAATGGACAAAAGTATTTATGGAAAAATATATCAATGGCGAATTAAATTTGGAAAGACTGGATGGATCAACTACAAATGCCAACGAAATACTTGAGAAATGTTCAACACTACCTTTTTTATCAGAAAAACGCCTCATAATAGTCAAAAATTTCTTAAATGAAGCAAATACAGAACAACAAAAAAAAATCGCAGAATCAATATCACTAATACCGGATTGTACAATTCTCATTTTTGAAGAACGAAAAGATCCTGATAAACGAACCTCACTTTTCAAAAAATTATCAAAAGAATGCAGAGTGGAATACTTTGAAGAATTAAAAGATCTGGCTTTGACAGAGTGGATCATCAACGAGGCAAAAAAAAATGGCTCTTTTATATCAGCAAACACTGCGAATTATTTAACAATGTATAGCGGAACTGATTGTTTGAAACTCAACAACGAATTAAAAAAATTATCTCTATATAAACCAAATCTTGAAATCACAAAAGAAGATATAGAGAAACTCTGCACTGAAATGCTACAAACTTCAATTTTCAAACTTACAGATCTTATTGGCTGCAAAAAATACAAAGAAGCACTCTTAACTTTGGAGAAAATAATACAAAGCGGTGAAGAATTACCAATGATCTTTCACATGCTTATCAGACAATTTCGATTAATTTACTTAATCAAAAATTTAAAATCCCAAGGATCTAATCCAAAAGAAATCGCAAGCCAGCTCAAACAACATCCTTTTGTAGTTTCAAATATATTCAAACAATGTGACAATTATTCATTAACTGAACTTGAAACAATTCACACAAAACTCCTTGAGATTGAAACAAATTTCAAAACAGGCAAAATATACATCACATCAGACGACAAAAGAGACTTCGTACTTGCCCTAGAAAGACTTTTATTTAATACATAAAAATTCTCAGCTCTCAGCTCTAAAAACACACCATCAATCAGCCTGACTCCATCCACAAAAATCGCCCCTGCTATAATAATTTTTTTCGTTTTTTCAGAAACCTCACACAAATCATCAGCATCTCTAATTTCCACATAATCGATTTCAATGCCGGAAAAACTTTCTAACTCTTTCACAATGTCATTCTGCACTTTTACAAAGTCATTCTGAACTTTCACAACGTCATTCTGAACGAAGTGAAGAATCTCTTTACCCTTACTAATCGCTAATCGCTTATCGCTAATCGCTTTAAATAACTTCCCCGCAAGCACTCTCCCCTCTTTACTGAGTCTTGTATTGCGAGAACTCATCGCAAGCCCATCTGATTCTCTCACGGTAGGACAAGCTACAATTTCTACATTAGCAAAGTTATTTTTCACAAAATTTTCTACAATCTTAAGCTGCTGATAATCTTTTTCACCCATATACATCATAACAACAAAGCCCCCTTGATAAAGGGGGTTAGGGGGATTAAGTATTTCCAAAAATCTCCCAACAACCTCCAAAACCCCCTCAAAATGCCCAGATCTTTTCCTCCCACACATACAATTCTTCAAATTATCAAGCCCACTTGACAAAGGGGGTGGCTGCAAGCCGGGGGATTTCCCCTCGTCTCGATACATCTCCTCAACACTCGGCAAGAACACAACGTCGTCCTCTCCCAAAACAGCACTCAAAATCTCGATATCTCTTGTCTCATTTCTAGGATATTTTTCAAAATCCACCAAATCATTAAATTGACTTGGATTAACAAAAATACTCACAATTGAACAATTATTTTGCTCAACAGACCTCCTCACTAATGTCAAATGTCCTTCATGCAAAGCACCCATCGTCGGCACAAAACCTATTTTCTTTTTATTTTTCAAAAAATCCTGAAGCTCCGCAATTGTTCGAAATATTTGCAATGAATATAAAAATAAAAAATTAGCCTTCCAAAACATTAACTTTTTTTAAAGCCTCTCGCACTAACTCTATAAGAACATCAGGTTCAAACGGTTTTTGCAAGAATTTTATTCTCTCAGTACAATCAACAAATTGATTTCTTGGCATTTTTGTCTTTGCTGATACATAGACTACACTTATAGGCTCAGCATTTAACACCTCACGAGCAAGCGTTTCACCGCTTTTATCACATGCAGTATCTTTGTCCCCGGGATATTCACCATCCGTAATTAATAAAGCTATTTTTCCTCTTGATTCCTCAAATATCCTGCTCACTGCTTTTTTAATTTCATTATGTCATCCTCGCGCCCGCCTGAATGTACTCGGGCAGGAAGGCGAGGATCCAGGAATTGCTAATTATGTTGCGATAGCCTTGAAACATTGTTCTCACTTGAAATACAAACAAGTTTACCCTACTGGATTCCAGATCGGATCTGGAATGACAATCAAGAATGCAAATATCGGTGAGCAGTGACATTTTCAACTCAGTTCTCTCACAAAATCCTTCAAATTCTCAAAATCATTTTTTTGCGGATCATTATATTGTTTAATAAATTTCAAAGATTTACCGCCTTGCCAACCAAGAATATCATGCGTTACCCTCACTTGTCCCGACGTATAATCCCCCGCTCCAATACCTATCGTTGGGATTGTCAAAATTTCTGTAATCTCTTTTGCCAAATCTTGCGGTACACATTCCAACACAACAGCAAACGCTCCAGCCTTTTGCAATGCCAAAGCTTCATTAACAATCTGTCTTCTCTGAAATTGAGTTCGCCCTTGAATAGAAAATTTATTCACTTCTTGAGGCTTCAAACCACTATGACCAAGCACCTTAATTCCATTTTGCACCAAATATTTAACAATATCCGGTCGTCCTTCGATTTTCACAGCATCGCATCCTGTTTCATCTATTGCCTGTTTAGAGTTTTTCAAAGCTTCCAAAGAATTTTCATAAGTCTTATATGGCATATCAAAAACAACAAATGAATTAGGAGCACCCAGTCTGACATCTTTCGCTATAGCAATCATTTGATCAAAAGTAACAGATTTTGTATCTCCATGCCCCAAAACAACCATTCCATAAGAATCCCCTACCAAAATACCATCAACTCCAACTTTTTCAAGAAGACTGCTAGTATAGCTATCATAAGCAGTCAGCATTATTATCTTTTTCTTGGTTTTATCAAAAAGCTTCATAACTTAATAACTTAATTTGCATTGATACTAAAATCAAAACCAAAAAGCGCTAATATGTTAGAAGTCATAAAAACCGCAAAAATCCCGAACAAAATACAAGACAAAGCTGCAAAAAAACTTATTTTTGATAAATGCCTAAGTATCTTAAACTCAATTACCAAATACCAACTACCAGATATGATAGCAAAAAATGGTATTATATTTAAAATTTTCACCAGATTGGCATACCCAACCGGACGAAAAAATTGATAAATTTCCAATTTGGCATTAAAAAAAGTCTTTGCGGCAAATGCAATTGAACATATAGAGACAATTTCCAAAGCGAATGAAACCAAAACAACAGACACGGCATCAATACGACCAATATCAATACCGACTTGCGGCAAATAATCAGAAATACCAAGTATCCCAATTGTATTTGATATTATAGCCAAAGCCAAAATTAATACCGCATTATTTGTACGATGCAGATCCTTGCTTAACTCGTCAACAACTTTCGTATCATAAAAAATAACACGATACGCTTTTTTGAATTCAACAGTCAAACTTTGAGGGTTTAAATTATCTTTTTCCATATTTTTTAAAAATCAAAGTACCTTTATAATAACAATTTTCTAAATAAATTGGAAATTTAATGTTTTCTTAACACTTATTTTACAAAGATTAAAAATGTTATATTTCTTAAAAACAAGATTATGGAAATCTTACTGGTCACAAAAGACCCAATACTAAAACAAAATATCAGTCAAAAATTAAAATATGAAAACATAAGAGTCAAAACAACAGATTATTTAATCAATATCCCAATTGAAATTTTGTATAGCCAGATTGATATCGTCATTATCGATAGCCATTTAAATCAATATGAACTTGCTCAAATGGCAAGAATTTCAAAATATCATGAAAATATAAAAATAATTATTCTGCATAGAAATTCCGATTGTGAAAAAACTGAAAACAATGAAAAAAGTAAAAATAAAATTAATTTTTGCTATTTAGTGCCAAATTATCACTTTGAAGATATTGCGCCACTTATTAAATCAATCAAATTTTCTGACCAAGATCAAATTAATAAAGATTTATTAACATTTGCGGATATCAGCATGAACAAGAAACAACATATAGTCAAAAGAGCTAATCAAATAATCAAACTTCGAAAAAAAGAATTTTATTTACTTGAACTGTTTTTACTTAATCCAACACGAGTACTTACAAAAGAATTCATATTAAACACTATCTGGGATCAAAGTAGCTACACGCTTACAAATACAATAGATTCACACGTTAACAACCTAAGAAGACGATTGGAAGTAGAGAATCAACCAAAAATAATTCATAGCGTTAGAGGCGTTGGATACAAAATAGCATTGGAAGAATAAAACAAAACTTGATAAAAAAATTTTATCTCACTAAACTCATCTTTGCGGGTCAGTAGCTCAGTTGGTAGAGCAGTAGGCTCTTAACCTATTGGTCCAGGGTTCGAATCCCTGCTGACCCACCAGCGAATTTTTAATTTTATCTTAACTCAGCCAACTTCTCTTTCACAACTACTACATGACCTTTTGCAGTTAGGATCTTGGCAAAAAATAAGGTACCTAAATTGTGCTAGATTTTGTTTTAGATTCTTTCGTTCAGATGTGGGAGTTTATCGAGATAAATGACTACATTTGCAACAAAGAAGATAAAGCAAAAGATAGTGCAAGGGAGCTGTCTTATTTTTTGCCAAGATCCTTACATTTTTCCAAATATATACAATCTCTCCATATCGAAAATCAGGAGCTTTTTGTAAAATTTCGAGCATATATAAATATTAGAAACTAATACTAAAATACTAATAGTTTTACGTTGAATTAGCAACAAAATAAATTTACTTGTTTAATATTAAACAAAGCTCTAAAATTAGCGGAGCTTTTATAAGCTTTATTTATACAAAACATGCAATATAAAAAAAATTATTTTTCGTTACTGTTATTCATTTTATTTTTAACAACAAATATATTTCTGCTCAATAGCTGTAAAAAAGAAAATTCAACAGATGAAATAGCAAAAATCGATCAAACAAATCAACAAGAAAAACAAATTATTGAAGGATTTTTGAAAAAACTTGGCTCTATTGGCTACAAAAATGCAAAACATTTCATAGAACAGGATGACTCAAGCGTCATATATGTTATAAGCGATACAGATTTGAACGCCGATAAATATGAAAGTGTAAGAATTCAAGCTGAAGGTTATTTCATGAAAACCGATGATCTTACAGATAAAGAAATTTTTCAAATAGAAAAAATAACTATCCTTGAAGAAAATGAAAAAGATACAAATCAAAACATAGATTTCAGATCACAAATATATCAATATTTTAATCCAAATCTAGGTCTGAAATTTAATTTCAGCGGAAATTGGGCACTCAAAACTGAAGATCCTAAAATTTCATTGCGATATGAAAATTTCACAAAAGCTGATGATGATTCAAGCAAAAGCACTGCATTGCCTAGCATAGAAATCAGTTTGGAAACAAAAACTTTCTCTACTGAGCTTAACACACAAAATGATAGCAATCCATTTTCAGCTTTATATAAATGGGTTGAGATAAGACATCCATCTACAGCTTTAAATGAAATCAAGATTGGACCTGACCAAATGGAAACAATCAAAGCCACTTTTTCAGACAACAAAATATTTTATTATGTTCAAAGAATAGATAGCGTATATCTCATATCATATCAAGCGCCTGCAATAGAAAATTTCAGCGAAGCAAAAACTTCTTTCAATCAAATCTTAGATAGTTTTCAATTCATTGCAATCACAGAAGGAGCTGATAGCACTGTAAAACTTATAAATGGAGAAAAGATAGCTGACGAGCAAGAAGATTCTCAAGAAAATCAAGAATTCACAGAAGAAAATAATGCGGAAACTAAAATTTTAAATGAAGATTATGCATATTTTAAGAGCGAATCAAATCATTTTCAAATACAATATCCAAAGTCGTGGTATTACACCGGACTGGAATATGGTATTTATGTTTTTTCTGATAAATCTATAGAAAACAATAATCAACTGTTAACCTTGCGGATAACTTCAAAATCTAACAAAACACCAGTTGATGAACCATATATCTCAATTATGAAAAAAATTGACGACTCAAAATACTATATCTTGGAAGGAGACAAACAATATGAAGAAATTATGAATATCATGCTAGACAGTATTGAAGAAATTCAATGACATTCAATTATGCTTGCGGAGGCATTTGCTCTGCCTGTTGTGCTGCTTGTTGTGGCTGTTCAGCAGCTGCTGCTTGTACATTTTGTTGTTGAGCTTGTTGTAATCTTTGTTGGTAATTTTGCATAGCTCCTTGTAACAAATTTACAAGTGAGATAGTTGTTTGATGCGTCAAATACAATCTACCTACAACACTCACAGTAACAGGATTTTGACCTGGTTCAGTTGTACCTATATCAAGAATTACATCATTGCCGGTTACTTGAGCTGAAAATGCATTACCATATAGTCTAGCCATATTTTTGTCTTCCTGTACATTAATATTAGGCTGTTGCATACCGCCAGCCGTCATATTTGGATCCATAGGATTTACTTGATCTGCCATATTTTTATTTTTATTAGAAAATAAATATTGTATATATACAATATATCATATTTTTTAAAATTATAAAACTCAATTATAATGAAAATAATATTTTTAAATTTTTTCAATGAACTGTCCAAATTCAAATTGGTATTTCAAATTAAAAGGCTTAACATTTCTCACTATAGCAACCGCTATCATCTTAATTCAATTCAATATTGTCAACGAATTAAATCTACAATATTTGGCTGCTTTTTTGATGGCAATTTGGGGTATTGCATATTTGAGTTATAATCAAAGACAAAAACCTGAAATTGCTAAAGAAAAAAACATAGAATTGAAAGAGAAGATTATCGAGTCTACTGCAAAAGCGAAAACAGGAAAGAAAACAGAAAAAGCAAAAAAATCTATAAAGAAAAAAAATTAGGACATGCTACTCAATTTAGCAAACTCAATAAATAAGAGCGTGAATAAAGCTACCATTATTACTGGCGCTACAGCTGAAACATAGTTCTTTTTCCCATGTTTAAAACGTTTCAATAGCAGCGAATTGCTGACAACCGATATAGAACTAAGCGCCATTGCAAGTCCAGCAAGTTCAGGTTTGAGAACAATACCTATAAATGAAAAAATTCTAGCAGCTACAGGTATACCCATCACATTATAAAACAGCGCAAAGAACATGTTTTGTTTAATTTTAGACATAGTTTGCTTTGCAAGTTCAATCGCCGTAATTACATCTCTTAAATCATTTTTCACCATCACAATACCTCCAGCTTCCATAGCCACATCTGTACCACTACCCATAGCTATACCAAGATCAGCCATAGCAAGTGCCGGAGCATCATTAATACCATCTCCAACCATACAGACTTTTTTACCACTTTCTTTTAATTTTTTCACTTCATTTGCCTTATCTTCAGGCAATACCTCAGCCAAAACATTTGTTATACCAAGACTCTTTGCAATTGCGTTAGCTGTTCTAATGTTATCACCTGTAATCATATATATTTCTATAGCTCTAGCCTTAAGCTTGGAAATTGCTTCAAGCGAAGTTTCCTTAATAGTATCGGCAACAGCAACCGCACCCAAAACTTCTTTTTCCGAAGCAAGCATCATAACTGTTTTCCCTTGGCTTTCTAATCTTTCTATCTTTCGAGAAAATTTATCTATATCCAAAGAAGCAATATTTAAAATAAGTTTACTATTACCAAAGAAATATTTCAGAGAATTCACATTTGCTTCAACTCCATGACCAGGTATCGCTTTGAAATCACTAACCTCATCCAATTTCAAATTTTCTTCTTTCGCATAATTCAAAATTGCTTCAGCAAGTGGATGTTCAGAATATTTTTCTATACTTGCGCTAATTGTCAATATATCATCCTCGTCAAAATTTCCAAAACTCAATATATCAGTAACTTCAGGCTTGCCTTTCGTAAGAGTTCCAGTTTTATCAAAAACAATCGTGTCTATTTTGTTCATAGCTTCAAGTGGCTCACCTCCTTTGATCAGCACTCCGCTTTCAGCCCCTTTGCCAGTTGCAACCATTATCGCAGTTGGAGTTGCAAGCCCAAGAGCGCAAGGACAGGCAATCACTATAACAGCTGTAAATGCCATAAGTGAGAATGAAATACTTTGTCCAAGAATAAAATACCATATAACAAATGTAAAAATAGCCAAAGCTATAACTATCGGAACAAAATAAGCGGAAATTTTATCTGCGAACGCCTGAATTGGAGCTTTTGAATTTTGCGCTTCTTCTATTAAACGAATTATTTGAGAAAGAGCCGTATCAGAACCAACTTTTTTCGCTTCAAATTCAAAACTGCCCATTTTATTAATAGTGGCACCAACTACTTTGTCGCCTACATTTTTTTCCTGAGGCATACTTTCACCAGTAATCATAGACTCATCAAGACTTGAAGAACCTTTGATAATCACACCATCAACCGGAACTTTTTCACCGGGACGCACAAGTATGATATCCCCAACCTTTACCTCTTCAATTGCTATGTCTTTCGCAACTCCCTCTAGCATTACTCTAGCAGTTTTTGGCTGAAGACCCATTAATTTTTTAATTGCATCAGATGTTTTGCCTTTTGCTTTGGCTTCAAGCCATTTGCCAAGTATTACAAATGTGATAAGAAAAGCAGCTGTTTCAAAATATAATTCCGGAACTTTTTCACCAGCAATACCAAGTACAGTCCGATTTGATGTAACGAAAATTATAAAATTAACGAGGCTATAAAAATAAGCAGTTGATGTGCCTATCGCAATCAAACTATCCATATTAAACGTCTTCATCTTAAGGCTTGACCACATCCCCCTGTAAAAACCCGCACCAATAATAAACTGAACCGGAGTTGAAAGCACCAAAGATATTATTCCGAAATAAGGCGGCAAAGAAACACTTCCAGGTAAAAAATTGAAGAAATCAAGCAACATAAAATAAAGCAATGGCAGACTTAAAACAAAACTTACTATAAATTTTGTAAAATACGATTTAATAACTGCTTCCTTTTTTTCATTATCAAAATTTTTATTTTTTTCATCAATCAATTCAGCACTGTAGCCTGCTTTTTTGACTGACGATTTGATATCTTCCACTGAATTAATATTTTCATCAAAAGAGACACTCAGCTTTTCAGCAGCAAAATTGACCACAGCCGACTTAACCCCTTTGTTTTTCTTAACTTCTTTTTCAATAATTGCAGCGCAAGAACTACAATGCATGCCTATAATCGCAAAATTTAATTGTTTACTTGGACTTTTTGAAGGCAGTGAAAGATCTACAATACTTGTATCTACTCTGTTTGATTGACCTAAATTATTGATTTGCCTATTTTCAACAGCGGAAAAAAGATCTGCAACATTAATAGTCTTAAGAAATGTATCTATATATCTATTCGACAAACTGTCATTTTTAGGAATATCAAATTCCAGTATTTTACTGCTTTTGATATCACCCTCGAAATAAGATTTACCATTCAAATCTTCCAAAATTTTACCATTGCCATCAACTTTTGATTCAATTCGTATTTTAAAATTAGTCCCCTCTTTTACTGTGTTTTTCTTTATATCAATATCTGGATTCTTAACATTTGCTATTTTTTTTTCTTCAATCACTTTCGAATCATAACCGGATTTTTTAATGGATTTTATAATATCATCAACCTTTACCAATCCATCATCCACATTTACAATAGCCAGTCCTTCTTGAAAACTCACCTTGGCATCAGAAACTCCATTAAGATCTTTGAGATCTTCAGATATTATTTGCTCGCAAGACTGACAGTGCATACCTTCTATCTGTACTTTTAGCTCTTTTTTCATAAAATTATATTAAATATTAAAATTTTATTGAACAGTCAATGTCCCTCTAGGAACTCCCATAGCACAGGTTATATCGTATGTACCTTTTTCAGTTGGCGTAAAATCAAAAGTAACCGTTTTGCCTTTTTCCAAAAAAACTGGCTCATTTACAAGGCCTGGTATCATGATAGTACTCATACAGCCTTGACCATTTTCTTTTACATCTATTTCAAATCTAACAGGTTTACCGGATTGCACAGTAAATGCATTTGGAACAATATCATCATAATAAGAAGCGTATGTTGTCTTAATTATCTGCAAGTCATCAAGATTTGCAAATAGCGAAGCCTTCCCATTATTAACATTTGAATCCGTATCAAAATTTTCATCATTAGTATTTTCTTCAATTGCATCATCTCCATCAACAACTATAAATTTGCCTCTATACATTCCCATAGAACATGAGAATTTAAAATCACCAACTTGATTAGGAGTAAATTCAATAATATTTTCACCAATTTTTAAATTTTTTGAAATATTAAATGAAGGAAAAACCAAACTCGCTGCGCATGAACTTGTAGTTTCAGAATTTATTACCCATTTAACCGGAACACCTCTTTGAACAATAAATTGATTCGGATCATAGCCAAACCTATTCTGAGTCATATTTACAACCTGCGCGCCATCAACAATTTCAACATTTGGATCTGTCTGTGATTGCTCGTAATTCCCTTTCTCAAAATCAAAAAAATTAAAACCTGTTAAATTATAGCCATTTGAAATATTAAATGATGCAAGCATTATTACAACCACTCCTGCAAATCTAAAAAACTTTTTCGCAAAAGTACCTTTGACCCATGATGTAATACAGCCAATCGAAAGAAGTCCAGGTGCTGTACCTAATGCAAAAACAGCCATTATTAGCGAACCCTGCAAAAAACTGCCTGTACTTATTGCATAAAGTTGCATTGCCTGAGTAAATCCACACGGCAAGAAAAAAGTTAAAGCTCCAAGTAATGCAGCATTTTTGTGACTATATTCTTTTTCGTGATGTTTTTTGATACCAAAAAAAGAACTCAAGCTTTTTGGCAAAGTTAATTGTAAACTATTTAATCTAGGAGAGATTTCTGTCAGTTTTATTCCAAGTACAAGCATCACAAAACCTACAAACAAAATAAGCGATCCCAAAGAAAAAGCAGACAGTTGAAAAGCTTTACCAAGGATTCCAATCACTCCTCCAAGTACAAAATAAGAAGCAATTCTACCTAAATTGAAAAAAAGATGAGGAATGAATTTTTCACGTGTAGTTGCTTCAGGATGTTTTTCCGCGTGTCTTGCCGCAACAGATAGGACAAGACCTCCGACCAATGCCATACATGTAGACACACCGGCGGTAAGTCCAATCAAAAATACTATAGACAAACCGGCATTAGAAGAACTCGAAGCTATATCAAGATTAAAAAGTCCTAAATTTTTCAAAATATTATAAAGGATCAAAGCTACAAAAAACATAGCCAATAAATCTATATAATCTTCAAAATTTGAACTAAAAAAAGCTTTTTTCTCATCTATACCTATACTATAACCAACTGAATTTATAACCTTTTCAATTTCATGGTCATAGATAGGCTTTTTTGAATAAATTGTCACTGTTTTAGAGTGAAAGTTAGCATCCACTTTTATAATCTGATGCAAGTCCTTCAAGGCATCTTCTATAAGCATTTCGCATGACTTACAGTGCATTCCTTTGATTTGTATTTTTCTTTTGATCATAAGATTTTTCTTTAAAAAAGTAAATATTGGAGTCTATTACTAGAGTACTACATAATGAGTACCGACTAAAGTATTTTTGAATTCATTTTTATCTATTAATCTATCAACAGTTATATCAGCGCTACCATCTAAATGAATTATAACGTTAATGACTCCATTAATTTTTTGAAATCGTCTACTAATAATTTTCACACAAGCCTCGCAAGTTACACCATCGATTTTGAAATGCATTGTTTCCATATTATAAATTTATTATATACCCCTACCGAGTATTAGTATATGAACTATCTAAATAAAAATCAAGAGCATTTTCAAATTTCAGATTCCAACCCCACCATATACCATATACCATATACCATATACTACATACTATATACCCCCCTCAAGCATGCAAAACCACACAAATAGATTCAAAGAATTAGACATCTTCCGAGGAACTGCAGTCATCAGTATGATTATATTTCATATTTTTTTTGTATTAGATTTTTTTAAAATTCTAGAAAACAATATGTATAGTGGAATTTTGGGTTTTTTGGCACTTTACGCTCAATTATCATTTCTTTCATTAGTTGGAATATCGCTAGCTATATCAAAACAAAATGCAGTTAAAAAACAATTATCGAATCAAAAATTTATTCACAAACAGCTCAAAAGAACTTTATATATATTATCTTGCGCGGCAATTGTATCAATCAGCACTTACTTATTTGTTGGCAATCAATTTGTAAGATTTGGCATTTTGCATTTCATAGGAACTTCGATAATAATACTAAGTTTTTTAGCGAATTTTAAATATTTGAATCTAATATTAGGCTTCTTGAGTATTTTTGGTGCTGACACTATTCATAACATTTCAAGCAATATTAAATTGTTATACATATTCGGAGTCAATACAAACGCAGGTGCTACAATTGATTATTTTCCTATTTTCCCATGGATAGGGGTGATTTTTATCGGAATATTTATCGGCAACAGTTTTTATAAAAATCTGAAACAGCCTATAAAAATACCAAATTTAAAAATCTGCAACTTTGCAATCTTCTTAGGAAAACATTCATTACTTATATATATGATTCACGTCCCAATTATTATTCTTGTAGTGGCAGTTTTCGCTATCTTTTATAATCCATAACATTATTTTCACAAATCCATCATCAAAAAATTCCTGATATGCATCTGTTCAATTCCTAGATAATTACCACCCGCATATTCATCCATTGAAACTACAATTTTTCTGTAATTATCTTTGATTTTTAATAAATTACCAAATTCACGTTCTTTTACTTTATCGTCAGTAATTAAATAAGCAACTTGAACGTATACTTTTTCACTTTGTTTTTCAGCTACAAAATCTATTTCTTTGTCGCTAAGAACCCCTACATTTACATCATATCTGTTCCTCTTCAAATGCATAAAAACCAAATTTTCCATTACTCTACCAATATCTGTTTGCTCAAAACGCCTGAGAGAATGTTTTATGCCAAGATCATTAAAATAATATTTTTCATTCACTTCAAATATTTTTTTACCTCTTAAATTTAATCTTTTTACATCAAAAATCAAAAATGTTGAAACAAAATATGATAAATAATTTAAAATAGTATTTGGAGACAATTTTACATTTTGAATTTTAAGAAAATCAACGATGTTTTTTGCTGAAAATAAATTAGCAAGATTTTCTGCAATATAGTCAATTAAGCGATTTAAAAAATCTACATTACGAATATTGAATTTTTTCACTATATCTTTCAAAAGAATCGTATTATAAACACTTTGAAGATAATCATACACAATTGTGTTTTCTAATTCTAAATTCCTTAAATATGGAAGCCCTCCGTATTTGATATATTTCAAAAATGTTTCTTTTGAGTCTGTTAATTTATGAAAATCAAGAAATTCTGTATAAGATAAACTAAATATCTCAACCTCTATATATCTTCCTGTTAATAAGGTAGCTAAATCTGATGAAAGCATATTTGAATTACTGCCTGTACAATAAATATCAAATCCTTTTTTAGCTAAACTTCTGATTGCTCTTTCAAATTGCTCAATTTCCTGAATTTCATCTATAAATAAATATTTTGTGCTTTTTATTTGTTTAAAAAACAGTTCTACATATTTTATCAAATCTTCATAATTCTTTATACGATCAAAATCATGTGATTCTTTATTTATATATAAAATATTTACATCTTTAATTCCATTATTTTTCAAAAAATCCATTATTTCAAACAAAAAATAACTTTTACCTGTTCTTCTTTGACCTACAATAACTTTAATCAATTCTTTATTAATAAAAGGCTTAATCCTATTTAAATATTTTTCTCGTGAAATATATGTTTTCATTATACTGAAAAATAATAAATAAACTAAATATATTTTCATTATACTGCAAATCAATAATTTTTTGTTATACGAAATCAGCATAAAGCTTTAAATTGATTTGACAGAGAGAGGAAGATGTTATCCTATGCTAGTAAAGGATCTTAATGATGCCATGTCTCGATGTTTTAATCATGAACTATATGGTACCCCTAAAGACTTTAGTTGTCTTGAAGTTTTAAAAATAAAAAATACTTTACCTGAATATTCAAGATTTGTTGACGATTCAATTAATCCTAACGAAATGAAAAACCGTGAGGCTCTTATTTTACAAAAATCTCCCTCACATAATAATGCGGCAGAAACAATACTTTTTTGTTTTCAAATTTTCTTTCTTTGTAAATGTCCTTATTTAAAACAACAAAAAAATCTATCTCAACTTGGCTTTTTTTCTGCCAAAAATAAAGCTCATGTAAAGATGATTTATTTTTGATAAGCTCATTAGCTACAAAATTTTCAATTAATTGTCCTTTTCTTTCTGGCAATATTTGAAAATTATTCCAAACGCTATTAACAAGACCAGTATCAGCAAAATACATTTTTTTATGAGATTTCAGTTCCTTTTTTTCATTTTTTACAAAATTGTTTAAGAAGCGTTGTTTTACCAATCTGCCTAGCTCCAATAACAAAAGTTATTTTATCATTTTTTAGTGATTTTTCTAATTTTTTTAAATATTTAATCCTCAACATTTGCACGAAATTATTTAATTATTCAAGATCATTTGCACAAATATGGAAAAATCCAGCCGCCGCAATCATCGCTGCGTTATCTGTACAAAAACTAATATTTGTCGGAAAACGAACTATTCTTCCTTCGCTATTTCTCTCTAGCAAAAGTTCTCTAAGTCTTTTATTTGCAGATACTCCACCTGTTAAATGCAGTTCTTTTACGTCATATTTTTTTGCAGCTTTTAAGATTTTTGTCACAAGAACATCACAAACAGCTTCTTGAAAACTAGCCGCGATATCACATTTTAAAGAAGAACTGAGAGAACTGAGTTCTTTGATTTTATAAAGCACAGAAGTCTTCAGGCCAGAAAAACTAAAGTTAAAATCATTAGTTTTGATCATACTGCGAGGAAATTGAAAAGCATTTCTATCACCATTTTCAGAAGCTTTTGAAATCGATGGACCACCGGGATAACTCAATCCTATCATTCGCGCAACCTTATCAAAAGCTTCCCCGGCAGCATCATCCAAAGTAGAACCCAACACTTCAAAATCACCATAATTCCTCATCAAAATAATATCATTATGCCCCCCCGACACACTTAAAATTACAATTGGAAATTCAAACTCTTCCCCTTTATACTTAATACTTTCCCCTTTTCCCTTCTCCAAAAGCCAATTCGCATAGACATGACCATGAATATGATTCACATAGATCAATTGTTTATCATACACATTAGCCAAAACTTCAGCAGTATTACGTCCAACAAGTAAACACCCAATCAGCCCGGGCTCTTTCGTCACAGCTATTGCATCCAAATCTTCAAAATTCACCAACGCATCTTTCATAGCTTGCTCAATCACTGGAAGAATATTTAATACATGATTTCTAGCTGCGATTTCAGGCACAACTCCGCCGGTTTTCTGATGCAAGCTTATTTGCGATGAAATAACATTGGAAAGCACAAGCCTACCATCCAATACAACGGCAGCAGCAGTCTCATCACAAGAAGATTCTATACCTAAAATTAGCATCTGAGTTTTTAGTCTTTAGTGTTTAGTCTTTTCAAAAACTGACGAAGTCGTTGCATCCCATCCTCTAATTCTTCAATCGACGCAGCATAACTCATTCTGACGTAATCACCGCAAGACGGACCAAAAGCGCTTCCAGGAGTCAAAGCAAGACCTTGATATTCTAAAAGATTCATACAAAAACTCTCAGAATTTCTGATCTCAGCGTTATAATACTGACCTACATTAATAAAAGCATAAAAAGCTCCATCCATCGGCGCATAAGATATATTTGGCATTTTATTT
Source organism: uncultured Candidatus Peribacteria bacterium (assembly GCA_964511025.1). Classification (GTDB taxonomy): domain Bacteria; phylum Patescibacteriota; class Gracilibacteria; order UBA1369; family GWF2-33-10; genus CAZEDK01. The sequence continues at coordinate 20,760 of CAZEDK010000029.1, forward strand.
AATTGCTCCTGAACAAAATCTCTTCTGGATCTAAACGCATCTCTCATCTTATACACACAATCAAGAGAAGAATTCAAAGCTTCCAGTGTCGCATATTGAGCAATAATATTTGGATTAGATGTGCAGTGACTTTGTAAATTATCCATAAGCTTAATAATATTCGTAGCAGCTCCAACAAATCCAAGTCTCCAGCCAGTCATGGCAAAAGCCTTAGATACAGCATTAACAGTCAAAGTAAGATCAAAAATTTCTTCACCAAAAGACCCAATAGAAATAGGTCTTTCTTCAGTAAAATATAAGAACTCATAGACTTCATCAGAAATTATGTAGAAATTATGTTCTACAGCTAATTTTGCTATTTTTTCCAATTCAATTCTGTCAACAATTGTACCTGTTGGATTTGATGGAGAATTGATAACCAAAGCTTTCGTTTTTGGGCTAATTGCATTCTGTACAAGCTCAGCTGTGAGTTTAAAATTAGAAGGAATCGTATTTACAACAACAGGCAATCCATCCGCAAGCTTAATTTGTTCTATACAGCTTACCCAAAAAGGCTCAGGAAGAATCACTTCATCTCCGGCATTAAGCAAAACCTGAAATATATTATATAATGCCTGTTTGCCGCCAGTGGTCGCCATCACTTGATCAGTTGTATATGATAAGCAGTTATCTCGTTTGAATTTATTACAAATAGCTTCTTTGAGTTCGTATGTCCCGGAAGTTGCCGTGTATTTATTGAAACCGCCATCAATAGCTCGTTTCGCAGCTTTCTTGATATTTTCAAGTACGTCAAAATCAGGCTCTCCAATCGTAAGCTGAATAATGTGTTTACCCATTCTTCTTAATTCCTCTGCTTTGGATTTCATAGCAAAAGTAGCAGACGGCTGAATTGTTAAAATTTTTTGTGAAAACATATTTTGAGCTATTAGCTATTAGCTTTTAGCTTAAGCTTGCCATAAATTAAAAATTATTCAAGTACTTTCACAACTACTTAACTGTCCCAATGTTTCAAAAGTTTGAATCCCTGTATATAAAGTATTATTAACAAGCCACACAGGATAAGCTGTTATTCCAAGCTCATTACAAGTAGCTTCATTAAAATCACAATTCACATAATTGATATATTGAAAACTTGTGCCAAAAAATTTCTTCTGATTCTGGCATGATTTACACCAATCCGCACCGTACATTGTAACACCTTTATCAGTTAAACATTGAGCAAATTTATCTACTTGGCTACCATTGCACGCTGAAAGTAAAAGGATAAAGAATAAAAGATAAAGGATAAAGCTCTTATAATTCAAAATGTACTATTTAAAATTATCCATAAATTAACTCTCCGGGACTATATTTATCAAGATTTTTCGTCCCTATAATTTTGACAATATTCTCTACAGCCTCATCATAAGGAATTTTATTTTGTGTACCTTTTTTCATATTTCTTATTATCACAACCTGCTCTTTGACTTCTGTAACACCCATCAATACAGTATATGGCACACGAAATTGCTGAGCCAATCTTAACTGTTCTTTCATACTGCCTTTACCAAGCGCGCCAACACATTTAACACCGGCATCTCGGAGTTCATTGATAAGTCGTAAACACTTCTTTTTTGCATTTTCACCAAGCTGCGCAACGAAGACATGAAGATCATCCTTAGATGGCACCATCACTTTTTCTTTTCTCATAATTTGAAGCATACCATCAACATCCATATAAAAACCAAAACCAGCAATATCCTCGTCGTAACCAAGTTTTTTGGATAAACCATCATATCTGCCTCCAAGACACATAGTCCCATCTATCTTGGAAAGACTATCAAATTGAAAAACTGAATTAATAAAATATGGAAAAGGTGGAAAAAGCTTTTCTGAAATTCGAAAATCAACCTCCACCTCAGTCAAAAACTCTTTAAACTGCTCAAAATAAGCTACAGAATGACTAGATAAAAATTGATCATATTTTGGCGCTAATTCAACTAATATTTTTATATCTTCGTCATCAGAAGAAAGCAATTTCAAAGGATCGTTATAAAGAAACTTAACACCTTCTTCCTTTAGATATCTTTCTTTCCCAATAAAAAAATCTTGCAGAGCCGAAGCAAATTTTTGCTGATCCTCGATTGTACCGACATTATTGATAGTTAACTTAAAAAACTTAGCAATCCCCAAATCAGTCAAAATCTGAAAAGCAAGTTGAATTACCTGTGCATCAATAGCCGGATCACTTTCACCCAAGACTTCAACTCCAAATTGCTGAGCTTGTGTATATTGTTTTTCTTTTAAGGAGCCGCATTTAAAAATATGATCAAGATAATACAATTCAACAGGTTGCGGCCAATCTTTCATATTATTCTCAAAATATGCCCTTACAGCTGATGGGATCCTGTCTTGAACAAGACAAACATCCTCCTGCTGTCCTATCCTGAAACAAAACTGATCTAAATTTTCATCAAATAAGCCATGCGCTCTTTTCAATAATTCAATATTTTCAAAAACCGGCGTGGTAAATCTCCTATACCCAGCCTGTCTACATCTATGACGAACAACTTTTTTGAAATAAGTAAAATATTGATGCTCTTTTGGCATTATATCACGCATATTTTTTGGTATATGAATTATTGACCGGACATCACTATCTTCAACAGCCGAATCTTCCTCATTCATTTTGAAAAAGTTAAAAATATCACAGCAATAGAATAACAAAACATTGCAAAATTAAAAAGATATAAAAAAAAGCCGGACAGGAAAATTCTATCCGGCTTCTAAACCTTTTTAGAAAAAATTATTATTTATTAATCATGTATTGATAAATCGCAACCGCGACATCATATCTTGTCAAATTAGAACTAGGCTCTAAATAACCATTATCTTTGTCAGGGAAAAGATCGTATTTTTCAGCAATTCCTACATATGAAGCAAACCAATCCTCGCTGTTGACATCTTTATATGAATAAGAAAGGCCGGTATCCAAATCAAAGGTCTTTGTTATTATTTTCAAGAATTCAGCAACCGTAACAGTATTTCCGGGCTTAAATGTTCCATCTTTATATCCACTTATGATACCTTCATTTGCAGCGGTAACAACATACTTGACGTACCATTCCCCTTCTTTCAAATCACTGAATTGACTTGAACTCACATCTTTAACGCTTATACCTTTTGCAAGTAATAAAAATTTAGTAGCTTCAGCCCTATTTACATCATTATTTCCTCTAAAAGTGCCATCTTTGAAACCACCTATAATATTTTTATTATACAAATAAGCGGCAGCCTTACCTGCCAAAGTCTTGATATCAGTATCAGAAAAAGGATTTTCTTCTTCTACATCGTTAGTAATAACCTCATCTTCATATTCTTTTACATCTTTAGTGCTATCATCTGTCTCATCTTCAATATATATAATAGCTTCTGCTAAATAATTTCCTGTATTTGCCCATAAATATAGTTTTCCTTCTTTATCAAACGTGCTAACTGTACATTTAGCAGTAGAAATACATTGACCTATACTTCCAATATTTTCATCATCAATATTCCAGTCTGTACTTACTTCAAAAGTTCCACTAGTCATTTCTGCATAGCTTGTAAAAGTATAACTCTCATTTAAGCCCATAGTTAATTTATCAGGTACAATATAAATACGTCCACTTGATGTAGCTTGGTCACTTACTACTTCTATTTCAAGCTTATCTGAATATTGACCATATTCTACTTTCAATTTAAATGTGCCTGTTTCAGAATTAGTTGTAACTATACAAGTTGATGACTCCTTACAATTAATCAAATCTGCAATACTATTATCACTTGCTTTCCAATTACTACTAACTGCCACACTGCCTGTAGAAGTTTCCACATAACTTGTAAAAGTAGTGCTTTCATATTGTCCCATAGTTTCTATTTCTGGAACAATGTACATATAGTTTTGGAAACTATCTCCTTCGTCTTCAGTATCATTATAAATCGTAACACTAGCTTTTGCAGTCAAATTATCTTTTTTAGCATAAAGAGTTAAGCTACCTGTTTTTGTATTAGTGAAAACTTCACAGCTTGTAGAATTGTCACAATCAATTGATGCCATATCATCATCACTAATAGACCACATTGACTCAACTTGAAAAGTACCACTAGCTAGCTCAGCATAACTTGTAAATGTATAACTCTCATTTAAGCCCATAGTAGCCTCTTCAGGCACAATATAATAAGAAAGCACAGTGCCATCCTGACTGTTATCTTCAACTTGTTCAGCTTCGAAATCAACAGTCTTGCAATTATTGCTTTCATTTGATTCATCAACTTCATCCAAAACATCAATACAAACTTTTACAGTATGCTCACCTGTCAAAGCCTGAGGCTGAGCAATTGTAGTACATGCATCATATTGACCTATATTACAAACATTATCTAAAAAGTTCTTTTCAGACCATGTTGAAGTATTATATGTCCACTGAGCATCATCTAAGTCATCTATATAGAAAAAAACAGTAGTATCTTTTGTATCATCACTAACGCCCGTACCAATATCACCATTCCCGATATTAACCAATTTTGCAGTCAAATAACTTGAAGAATCAAGATATACATCCTCAACAACAAAGTCAGGACTATATGTAGATGTACTTAAATCTCCCTTGAGATAACTAGTGCTTTTTATCACGGTAAATATACCGATGACAGCAAAAACCGCCACCACAATAAGTAAGCGATTTTTAGATGTAGAAACTACTTTTTCCATATTTAATATTTGGTTAAAAAATAAATAAATAAATATGGTAGCGTAGTCAAAATGGGGCGTTCAAAGTGAGTTTTGTTGAATATTGATG
>CAZEDK010000030.1:0-5366 GCA_964511025.1 uncultured Candidatus Peribacteria bacterium
AAATCAAACAATGGCATTTATAAAAAACGAAAGTAATTACTGGCTTTTAAATCTGCAAACTGAAGATTTAAAAAAAATAGAATCAGATAAAATTACAGCTCAAAACTGGGACTACAGTTCCAATTTCTATTATTTTGAAAAAAAAGATAAAGAATTTTTTCTACAAAAACTAAATTTAACAAATGAAAAAACCACTATAGCCAAATTTCAAAAAGATTTAGGTGATTTGAATTTATACATCAGCCCAAAAGGCAAATTCAGCATAATAATAAACAAAGAAAATCCATACAACTGGTATTTGATAAACAATGAAGAAAAAAACAGACACAAAATCGATCAACCACCAGAAATAAACATCCCAACACTGTTTAGCTGGTCAAATGATGGAAATAGCATTTTTGTAAGTAATGGAGAAAAAAATTGGATTTTTTCCACTAACGATGAAGTTTTTGAAGAAAGCAATATTCCACAAGCCCAAACAATAGTTCCTTACGATGAAAATAATTTCATTATTATAGAAAATCCAGAAAACAACAGCGATTCTACTTATACCATCAACGAAGAGGCTGAAAACACGCCTACTGTTGGCTTTACTTTGCCAAATAAGAGTTCAGAGTTGAAGCTTGGAATATATACCACTTCGAATAAGAGTTACAAAAGCCGCACAATCAAACTACAAGAAGATTTGGAAATAGAAAAATTTGAAATGAAAAATAACAAGCTTTATTTTTTAGCTGATGAAAAAATTTATGAAATTATTTTAAAATAAGATGTTCATATCAATTCAAGATTTGTTGCCTCAAATATCCAGAAAAAAAGGTATGCTGAACATAATGCAAAGCAGTTCTACGTGCAAAAAAGCACAAGACACTCTAAATGCACTTTTTGAAAATCAAAATTTTAGTCCACAAGTAAAGTCATTGAAAAACACAAAATTAAAAATTAGTTGTAAAAATTCCAGTGAATTACATGAGATTAGCATGTACAAAAGCCAAATTCTAAAAGAATTCGAAAACTCAACTTACGGTAAAAAAATTACAGATATTTTTTTTACTCTTGACGGGTAAGCTTTGTTTTACCTAGAATTTATAAGCTTTTTGTTTTTAACCTTAATTTTAAAAATTGCTTAGAATCCGTTTAACAAGATGTGGTCGCAAAAAAAGACCGTTTTATAGACTTGTTGTAGCCAACAAAGACGCTCCAATCAAGGGTAACTTCGTTGAAGCATTAGGGTATTATGATTCCGTTATTGTTCCCAAAAAAATGGAATTCAACCAAGAAAGAATTGAATATTGGATAAGCAAAGGAGCTCAGCTAAGTCCGACAGTTGCTTCACTTTGCAAGGAACTTGGCATGAAAAACCTAGAAAATTTTATGACAAAACCAGCAAAAAAAGCTACAAAGAAAAAAGATAAAGCTAAAACTAAAGCTTAAAATTTTCTAAATTTTTAAATCTTATTTTATGGAAGACAATAGCAATGAGATAGCACTTGCTTTTATAAAGTATGTAGTAGAGAACTTAGTAGAAGAGCCCGAAAAAGTTTCTCTCGAACAGAAAATAGACGATTTAGGTTTGCTCATTTTGCTTAAAGTTGCAAAAAATGATATGGGTAAAATTATAGGGAAAAACGGTCAAACCATTAAAGCGCTTCGAATATTGTTACACACATTCGGCTCAAAATATAAAATGCGAGTAAACTTAAAAGTCGAAGAACCACTAACTTAAATCAATGGCTCAACAACAAATATTAGAAAGTTTGGAAAATTACAGTGCTGTTGAAATAGTCAACAAAGCAGTTGCTTTTACTATTATTATAGCAGGCGGTCTATGTTTGGTTTATACGCTTATTGGGGCTATATCTTTTGTGATGTCAGCAGGAGACGAAGGCAAGGTAAAAAATGCTTTAAATACTATCAGATATGCCGTACTTGGATTGATTTTAACATTTTTATCGGTATTTATAGTAGGTACAATTGGTAGAACGGTCTTTAATCTTGATGTCATTAAATACATAAGCTACAAAGAAATTTTCTCCATTATTCAATCAACAGTTTCATCTGGAGAAAGCGATAATATAGACTCTTTGGATTAATTAATGTAAATTTGCAATCGAATTTCCAGTCTAAGAATTGATAGGGAGAGGTGGCCGAGAGGCTGAAGGCGGCGGTTTGCTAAACCGTTATACGATTGAAAAGTCGTATCGAGGGTTCGAATCCCTCTCTCTCCGCCAGTAAATTGTAACCGCTCACTGCTATTTGTTATATATCACTGTGTCATTCCGTACCACGAAGTGGCCACGTTGTGGCCTGATACGGAATCCAGTAAGATAAACTTTTTTGTATTTCAAGTTGAAATAATGTATCAAGGCTATCGCAACATAATTAGCAATTCCTGGATCCTGAAATGAATTCAGGATGACAATTAAATGGAGTTGACCAAATTATACAAAGCGGTGAGCAGTGACAATATTTCATGTTGACGTAGGCTGCTATTTTTACTATAATTTAACCTTGAAAATTTCATTTTGAACTATGAACAAAAAAGAAAATTCGATTATTATCTTCCACGAGAAAGAAGTTCGTCGCTACTTTGATGAGGAGAAAGAACTTTGGTATTTTTCGATAATTGATGTGATTGCAATTCTTACAGAAAGTGAAAATCCAAAAAAATATTGGAGTGTTCTCAAAACAAGGCTAAGGCAAGAAGGTAGTGAACTGGCTACAAATTGTAGCCAGTTGAAAATGGAAGCTCAGGATGGCAAAATGAGGCTTACTGACGTTGCTAATACAGAACAACTTTTACGTCTAATTCAGTCTGTTCCATCTCCTAAAGCAGAACCACTTAAACTCTGGTTAGCTAAGGTAGGCTATGAAAGAATTGAAGAAACAGAGAATCCAGAACTAGCTATTGATAGAGCCATGCAGACTTATCTCAAGAAGGGATATTCCAAAGAATGGATTAACCAGAGACTCAAGACTATCGAAGTCCGAAAAGAACTTACTGAGCAGTGGCAAGAACGAGGAGTGAAAGAAGGACTGGAGTTTGCAATTCTCACTGATGAAATAACCAAAGCTTGGTCTGGCAAATCAGTGAAGGAATACAAGAAATTCAAGGATCTCAAGAAACAAAATTTGCGGGATAATATGACTAACTTGGAGCTGGTGCTCAATATGCTAGCTGAAGCTTCAACTACAGAGATTTCAAAAAAACAAAAGCCAAAAAGCTTAGCAGAAAACAAGCAAGTAGCTAGAAAAGGTGGTGATGCTGCCAAACAAGCTAGACAATCCATTGAAAAAAATACAGGAGAAAGCGTAATATCTTCAAAAAATGCCAAACATTTACAAAACAAAGAAAGGAAAAAACTAGAAAGTGATAACTAAGGGTCTTGGTAAAAAATAAGATACCTAAATTGTGCTAGATTTTGTTTTAGATTCTTTTGTTCAAATACAGGAGTTTATCGAGATAAATGACTGGATTTGCAACAAAGAAAATAAAGCTAAAGATAGTGCAAGGTAGGTGTTTTATTTTTTGCCAAGACCCTAATAGTTCGAACTTCGTCCACAACTCCGCCAGTAAATTGTAACCGCTCACTGCTATTTGCATTCTTGATTGTCATTCCAGACCACAACGTGGCCACTTTGCGGCCTGATCTGGAATCCAGTAGGGTAAACTTGTTTGTATTTCAAATCTAAACAATGTTTCAAGGCTATCGCAACATAATGCGCAATTCCTAGATCCCAGACTGGATCTGGGATGACAAACAATAAAGTTAATAAGTTACAAATAGCGGTGAGCAGTTACAGTAAATTTACTTGCAAAATTTATTTTTTGTGATATAGTTGTATTCGTTGGAGCTAAAATTCCTCCAAATAGGCTTGATCGGTTTGTGTCATATACGTGACTTAAAGCGGAAGTCAGGTCACTTATAATTTATCATGACACAAAAATGAATATTCAAAATTCTCGTTTTGACGAGCTTAACATCATACCGGAAATACTAAGCATGGTAGGCAAGCATTTCACAAGCCCTACGCCGATTCAGCATAAAGTTATTCCACATGCTATCGAAGGAAAAGACATAGTTGGAATTGCACAAACAGGTACGGGTAAAACCTTAGCATTTGGCATACCAATGTTACAGAGATTATTAGAAAAAAAAGGACAAGGATTAGTGCTTTTACCTACCAGAGAACTTGCAATTCAAGTTGATGAAATGCTGAGAAAAATTGCAGGAGCGAGTCTTAGAACTGCTGTATTAATCGGAGGAGCGCCTGCTTACAAACAAGTGCAGATGCTACGAAGGAATCCTCACATTATAATAGCAACTCCCGGTCGTCTAATAGATCACCTGAAACAAAGAAACTATAATTTAAATCAAATTAATATCATTGTACTTGATGAAGCTGATCGTATGTTTGATATAGGTTTTATACCTCAAATCAAGGAAATATTATCGCTGTCTCCAAAAGAGCGACAAACGCTTATGTTTTCTGCAACGATGCCGGAAGCAATTGCAAAAATAGCAGATTATCATATGCAAAATCCCATACGCATTGAAGTATCCCCAGCCGGAACAACTGTAGCAAAGATTGAGCAAGGAGTATTTGTTCTAAACAGATCAGAAAAACCATCAATGTTAAACAAATTATTAGCTGAAAATGAAGGAACAATATTAATTTTCGTACGCACTAAACACGGAGCGAAAAAAATCACTTTCGATTTAAGACTAAAAGGGCACGCAGTAACAGAAATTCATTCCAACCGTTCACTTGCGCAAAGAAAAGATGCAATGTATGGCTTCAAATCCGGCAAATATAGAATAATGGTGGCAACTGACATCGCTGCCAGAGGTATAGATGTAAAGGATATTTCGCTGGTACTTAATTATGATTTACCTGATAATTGCGAAGATTATGTACATCGTATCGGACGTACAGGTCGCGCCGGAAAAACAGGTAAAGCTCTAAGCTTTGCAACACACGCAGAACAGTCAAATATTAGATATATTGAAAAATTAATATCTCAAAAATTACCTGTAATAAATACTTCTGCTAGATTAGCAGCTTCAATGGGAGAAAGAACTTTTCCTGGAAGAAGAAATGGAAATCAAAGATACAGATGAAAAATTTGAATACAGCTATACTTATTAACAAGCGAAAGATAAATCATCTTTCTTCTGCTGTTGATTTATTAAATTTTCAAATTAAACCCGGAGATTTATATATCGTAGAGAGCCATGGAGAAATAATTCCTTTTGTAGCCATGGCAATTAAACAAGGAATTTTGGGTATAAAAAATGATTTATTTTTACATATAGATGCACATTTTGATGTTAGGCCCTTGAAAGAAGGTAAAGCTCATTCTG
>CAZEDK010000030.1:5376-25375 GCA_964511025.1 uncultured Candidatus Peribacteria bacterium
AAAATACTCAAACCCTAATAAGTAATTTTTTAAATTCAGATTTAGGATGCAAAAAAGAAAGTTTTGCATTTGAAAAACTTTGTAAATACACAAATAAGGATATTGAGACTTTTATTGCAACTATAAGTCATTATTTTGATGAAATAGCTACTTTCATAAGGCCTGAAGACTGTAATCAGACATACTTTTATCCTCCAATGCCTTTTGATACATATCTGAGACAAAATAATCAAGAAAGGATAAATTTTCCAATTAATCCTAAATTGGCTGTAAATAAACTAAAAAACAAAGAAATTAACCTAATTTCAATAGATGCAGATTATTTTGCCTGTTTAAGAGAAAACAACGAAATAAACAATTTTGAAAAAATGTCTCAACGCAGCAAAGATATTATTGAAGCACTTCACAAACTCAAAATAGACAAACGTTTAAACAACTGTCTGTATACAATTTCTATCGATAAAAACTGGTGTAAATATCCAGAAGAAGTAGTAAATTTCTTTCTTAAGAACCTGTCTAAGATCTCTAATTTAGATAATTTTTGAATGATGAACAAGGAAGTCAGATATAAGTTGAAAAAATAAATTTATACATGTACAATAGATCTGTACAAAATAATTTTGACAAATGAACGCGACAATTTCATACACAGGTGCAAGACAAAACTTAAAATCAATTTGCGATAAAGTTTGTAATGAAAAAATACCTATCTTAATAGAAAGAAGGGTAGGAGATAATGTTGTTATAATTTCAGAAGAAGATTTTTCTTCTTTAGAAGAAATTGCCTATCTCTTTAGGTCTCCAAAAAATGCAACGAGACTTTTAGAGAGCTTAAATGCACCAAAATCAGAAAGAATATCTTTTGACAATATTAAAGAATTAAAAAATGCGCTTGGAATTTAATAGTAATAGTTTGGCTGATTTAATGTATTTTATTAAAGAAGATAGAAAAAAAGCTATGAAGATAATGAAATTAATAGAAGAAGTTTTAAAAAATCCTTTTAATGGGATTGGAAAACCAGAACCTTTAAAATATTTGTCTACAAATGTGTGGTCAAGAAGAATAGATGAGTGCAATAGATTAGTTTATAAAGTCGAAAAAGATTGTATTGTCCTTCTAGCTTGCAGGTATCACTATTGATATTTTTGTTCCCCTTATTTATACTTCGCCTTGCTTAATTGCTAATTCTAGTACTAAATTAAGTATGCACTATCGGGGTGTAGCACAGTTGAGCAAGTAGCGCTCGACATCATAATTTATCGGGGTGTAGCACAGTTGAGCAAGTAGCGCTCAGCATCATAATTTATCGGGGTGTAGCACAGTTGGCTAGTGCGCTCGGTTTGGGACCGAGAGGTCGAAGGTTCGAGTCCTTTCACCCCGACCAATCAGATATTGTGCAAATCATAATATGTATATAATCAGTGGCAAACGAAGCCCATTTTGTAAATATATAGGTAGCTCAAACGGAGGACGATTGAAAAATTTAAGCATTGTTGAATTAGGTTTTTTGGTTTCAAAAAATCTAATAGAAACAGAAAATATTAACTGTCATGATATTGATGGGGTAATTTTGGGTGAAGTTTTTCAAATCGGAAAAGATGGTATTTTTGAAGCAAAAAACATAGGATTAAAACTTGGACTAAAGGCTGAATTTAGAGCCTTACAAGTAAATCGAAATTGTGCCTCAGGAATGCAGGCAATCATATCGGCAATGCAAGAAATTCAATCACAAAAAGCTGATCTTCTTCTTGCGATCGGGGCTGAAAATATGTCTCAAATACCACACATTGCAAGAGGACTTAGAGAAGGAAGTAGTTTTAAAAATATAATCTTAGAAGACTATTTATTTGAAAGCCTGCAACACAAACAAGCAAATACTTCAATGCCACAAACCGCAGAAAATATTGCTGACAAATATAAAATAAGCCGAGCAGAAATAGATAATTACGCTTGTATTAGTCATAAAAAAGCTATCAATGCTAAAGAAAAAGGATTTTTTAAAGATGAAATTGTAGAAATTGAAACAAAAAAAGAAAAAATCTTTGAAGATGATTGTTTACGATACGATATAAATATAGAAAATCTTGCAAAGTTGCCGGCTGCATTCAAAGAAAATGGCTTGGTTACAGCAGGAAATGCTTGTGCTATAGCTGATGGAACCGCTGCTTGCTTGGTAGCTTCTGAAAAATATGTAAAAGAAAATAATTTAAAAGCACTTTGCAAAGTGGTAGATTTTGAAATCATAGGAATCGAACCTGAATTTATGGGACTCGGTCCGGTTCCGGCAATTAATAAATTACTGAAAGGAAATAATTTAACAATCGATGAAATAGATTTATTTGAAATTAATGAAGCATTCGCAGCTCAATATCTTGGGGTAGAAAAAGAATTAAAACTCCCACGAGAAAAATGCAATGTAAATGGAGGAGCAATTGCAATCGGTCATCCATTAGGTGCTTCCGGCATACGAATCGTGATAAGTCTTGCACTGGAATTGCAAAGAAGAAAACAAAAATACGGAATAGCTTCCATGTGCATCGGCGGAGGACAAGGAATTGCAATGTTAATAGAAAATCTTTAAAAAATAGTATTTACATTTAACATCTTCGCGCGTATAATTAAAATGTATTTTATTTATTGGCGCGCCTATGCTAAATCAAGAACAATTATATCAGTTACTGGAAGATTTTCAGCAAATATCAGATGAAAGTCTAGAAATAGATAGAAAAGAATATTTGCATTTTCTGAAAAAAAATGTAGATGCAAAGCCGATTAAAATTCTATCGGGATTTCGTCGAAGTGGAAAATCTTATTTACTGAAACAGCTTATAAGATATTTAAAAAATGAGAAAAATATTAGAGATGAAAATATTTTTTGCATCAATTTTGAGCATGATATTTTGTTTAATAACAGAAAAATTGAAGATTTGAGGAAATTATTTGAAATTTTTAGGACTTATATCTGGAAAAAAGGAAAAATTTATATTTTTTTAGATGAAATTCAACTAGTAAAAGGGTTTGAAACTTTTGTTAGGACGTTATATGAACAAGGACAAAGTGCTTTTGATATTTACATCACAGGCTCAAATAGTTCGCTTTTATCAAGTGAATTTAGCTCAGCATTGGCTGGAAGAAGTATTGAGATGACGGTAGATCCATTTTCATTCGAAGAATTTTTGCTTTATCACAAAGTTAAAATTAAAGATGAAAAAAGCTTCTACAAAAATAAGTTATTAGTAAAGCAATTATTTCAGGATTATTTTTATAATGGAGGAATCGTTGAAAGCTTTTCACTGCAAAAAGAATTTAAAAAAAATTATTTTGAATCACTTTTTAGAAAAGTACTTTTGGATGATATAATTAAAAGATTTAAAATAGAGAATGCTTGTGCAATTGAAAATTTATATAGATTTGTAATTTCTGACATAGGATCTATTCTAAGTCCAAAGAATATACAAGCTTCTCTGACAAAAAATGGTTATTCAATATCAATACCGACGATATATTCATATATAGATCATCTAATTACATCGTTCGGACTATTTGAGCTTCGAAAATTTGACTGGAAACTTCACGGCATATTTGATAAAAGTACAAAATATTTTCTAATTGATAATGGCATTTTATCTGCTTTGAGCTTAAACAAGAGAGAAATAGAAGAAAAACTGCTTGAAAATTTGGTATTTTTAAATTTAAAAAGAAAAAATCTGGAAATTTACTACGGAAGAGATGACAAAGCTAAAGAAATTGATTTTCTGGTAAAACATGGAAATAAATTTACTAAAATACAGGTTACATTAGAGCTAAATGAATCAAACCACGCAAGAGAACTCTCAAGCTTTTGCCTTGCTTCAAAGCATGACATAAAAGGTAAAAATCTACTTCTTAGTCTTGAAGATAATGAAGAAGAGATTTTATACAAAAATATAAAGATTGAGAAAAAAAATATAATTAAATGGCTACTTGAGATATAATCTCATCGTTGTTAGCTTAATTTTATATAATAATTTTTTGAATTGATTTCTTTTGTCAACAAAACCGCCATAATAACTGGAGCATCTCGCGGCATTGGCAAAGCGATTGCAATCGCTTTAGCAAAAGAAAAAGTCAATGTTGTGATTAATTTTTGTCATGACAAATTAAATGCAGAGAAAACTTTGGAAGAAGTCGAAAGTTATGGAGCAAAAGGGATTATTTTTAAGGCTGATGTAAAAGATCGAAATGTGGTTAAAAAAATGATCGATAAAACTTTGGAAAAATTTGGAACTATAGATTTTTTAATCAATAATGCTGGCATTATTAAAGACTCGAGTTTCAAAAATATGAGTGATGAAATCTGGGATGAAGTCATCGAAACTAATTTAACAGGTGTTTTTAATATGACAAAAGCAGTGTTACCGCATTTAAAAAATAATTCATCCATCGTTAACATATCTTCAGTAATCGGACACATTGGTAACATTGGACAGGCTAATTACGCGGCAAGCAAATCAGCGTTATTTGCTTTTACAAAATCTCTTGCAAAAGAATTGGGAAGAAAAAAAATACGAGTCAACGCTATTGCTCCAGGCTTAATTGAAACAGATATGACTTCAAATATTCCAGCTCAAATATTAGATAAATTTATTGAAAACATTCCTCTTGGCTGTGCTGGCAAGCCTGAAGATATAGCAGGTGCGGTTTTGTTCTTACTGCAAAATGAGTATATTACTGGTGAGATTTTGAACGTAAATGGAGGAATTTATTAAAATAGGTTTATATAACAATTCCCATGGAAATTTTGGATGCAATAAATAATCGACGTAGCATAAGAGAATTTAAAGATAAAAAAGTTCCCAAAAAAATTATCCAAAAATTAATTGAAGCTGCGACAAAAGCTCCATCAGATGAGAATAGTCAGCCTTGGGCTTTTACTGTCATTGAAGACTCTGAATCTAAAGAAAAAATTGGAATGCTGTCAATAAAAGCTGGTAAAAAATATTTCAAAGATAAAAAAAAAGAGTTAATGGAAAAATTCAAAGATATGGGTGAAGAAAAATGTATAGAAATGGTAAAAAAATTTAGATCCGGTCAATTATTCAGCTTTTTATCAACTGTGCCAATTCTCATAATCATTTTCAGTGAAAATAATTTCTTCTCACATATTTCAACTGGAGCAGCTACTGAAAATCTAATGCTGGCAGCACAAGCTTACGGACTTGGCTCTTGTTGGACAGTCATTTCCTTGACTGATAAAACAATTAACAAGCAAATTAAAAAAATTGCAAAAATAGCAAAAAATAAAAGTATTATTTCCGTACTTGCGCTCGGCTATCCGGCAAAAATCCCAAAAGCTAGACCAAGAACAGATATCAATAATAAAATTAGATGGCTTTGAAATATGAAAAATCACTCAAAATCACTGATAAATTAATAGTTGATTTTGCAAATATGACCGATGATAAAAATCCTATTCATTTGGATGAAAACTTTGCATCTAAAACTTTTTTCAAAACTAGAATTGCTCACGGAATGATATCCGCAAATTTGATTGCAACGTTGCTTTCAGAAAACTTTCCGGGAGCAATATATTTAAGTCAGACTTTAAAATTTTTAAAAGCAGTAAAAATAGGTGATACAATGACGGCTAAATTTGAAATCTTAGAAAAAAATGATGAAAAACTAACAATTCATTTAAAAACTTTTGTTGAAAACCAAAACAAGGAAATTACATTAGATGGAGAAGCTAAGATTCTAATGCTGTCTTAATAATTTCAGATAATACCGGATGCGCCCAAATAATTGCTTCTAGCCATTGATCAGATGTCATGCCAAGCTTAACAGGCAAAAGAGCTTGATGAATCAGATCTGTCGCGTGTACACCAATAATACTAACTCCTAATATTTTTTTTGTATTTTTTTCTAAAATTATTTTTATCATACCTTCCCTTTCTCCAAGAATTACCGCTTTACCATTTGCCGCGTAATCGCTTCTTTTTATTTCAATTTTAATATTTCTTTTCAAAGCTTCGTTTTCATTAATACCAATTTCAGCAAGTTCCGGATGAGAAAATACGGCAACCAGAATTTGCCTATAATCAATTTCTTCGGGTTTTTTACCTAATATATGAAGCGCAACTTTTTCAGCTTCTTTTTCAGCTCCGTAAGCTGTTAAATTATTAAAACTACTATCTCCAATCATGTAAATATTTGATACAGAACTTTGAAGGTTTTTGTTAAGTATTATTCTTTTCCCATCATTTTTTATTCCAAGCTGTTCTAGTATTGAAATATTATAAACAGGCTGCCTACCAATTGCCACGAGAGCTTTGTCAGCATATAGCGTTTGAATTTCACCACTTTCATTCTTATATACCAACTCTGCCTGACCATTTTTATCTTTAACAGATATCAATTCTGATTTGAGATGAAATTTGCAATTTTTCTTTTCCAAAGATTTTTGTAACTGACTCGCTATTTCGCGATCTACAGCGACAAGTAAAGTGTCTAATTTTTCTATCGCCGTTACTTCCGTTCCAAGTCCTCCAAATATTGATGCCATTTCAACCCCAATAATTCCACCGCCAACAATCGCAAGTGTTTTTGGAATTACTGGCAAATCCAGAATTTCAGATGAAGATATCACATGTTCCCCTTTTTCAGTAAAAGGCAACCAAAGAGGTTTGCTGCCAATAGATAAAACAATAGTATTCGCCCTTATTTCTTCTTCTTCTCCGTTATTTTTTTTGATTAAAATTTCTTCTATAGATTTCAAAAACGCTTCTCCTTCAATTATTGTAACCCCTTTTGATTCCAGATTTTTTCTCAGTCCCATGCTTAGAATTTTTATATTCATATCTTTTTTCTTCTTTACGGCATCCCAATTCACAGAAAAGTCTGACACTTCAAGTCCATGTTTTCTGGATTTTTTGATATTTTCCAAAAGTTCTACAATATACAAAAAACTCTTAGACGGAATACAGCCATAATTCAAACAAGTTCCTCCAATTTTATCTTTTTCAATCAAAACAACTTTTTTACCTGCGCTTGCAAGCATATCAGCACATTTACAACCTGCAGGACCAGCACCGACAATAATTATATCAAAATTTTGCATGATTTTTTATTTCACAATAGAGAAAATTTTATTGGACTTGCTCTAAAACTCTTTTCAAATCTTGTGCGCTAAATCTTTGTTCCCTTTCAACTTCATGTTCTTTTCTTTGTTTATATAATTTTTGATAAATAGTTCTTAATTGCATCGGCGTAACCACTCCTTTTTCCGTTATTATTTTATCAAAATACTCCAAGGGAACTCTATCGTGTGAAAACTTCAGTCTTTCAAAATTTATTTTTTTAGATTTATGCTGTCTTGTATCTTTAACATGATAAACGTCATGTTGTTTTTTTTCAGAATGCCAAAGACTAAATTTGGACGTAGAAATGAACATATAACAAGGTTTTTTCTGAAGATAAAATTCAGATATTACGGCATTACTACCTGCATCCATAACAAAATCAAAAGTTGATTTAAGTGTAACAGCTCCCAAAAATACTTTTGTAACAATATCCTCTATATGAGAAAGCATATAGGAAGGTATTACTCTAAAAGATATTTTGTATCTGTTCAAGAATTCAATTACAGCATGAGTTTTTTCTAAATCTTGTTCAGCCACAACAACAGAAAACTTTTTACCTGTATCAAAAGCACGCTTAAGTATATTTAAGACCGTGGAACTGTGATTATGGATCAAAAGAACATCGTTATCTTCTATGCAAGAAATACCATTATCTATTAATATTTCTGTTTCCAAAATATTTTTTTCAGAAATAGAAGCTATATGATGGATTAAAAGTTTTTTACACAATATAGGCTCTTCATTTATATCATGCCTGCTCTCTTCTTCTTTTAAGAGCTCCCATAATTCATAAAAATTGTCCATTGTTATAGCAAACTTAGGTTCTGTAGATTCTATCATATTAAGAAGCTCATGAAATTGGCTCATAAAAGTTTTCCATGTCGCAACTTTAAATTCATTTATGGACGCTATCAAAGCTGTTAGCACTAAACGATTTAAACCTTGAGTGCCAAGATCTGATTCAATATCTCTAAATAAAACCGACACTTGTTCTGTGTGAATCATAAAATACTAATTATTAAATCTAATAAATAAATATGCAGCTGCTATAAGCAAAGTTAATATGGTAAGAGGTAGACTAAATTTTAAATGCTCTAAAAATGTTAAATTTATTCCCTCTTTTTTGGCTATTCCAATCCCAACAACATTTGCGGCAGACCCTATTGCAGTACCATTGGCACCTAAGCATGCCCCCATTGATAATGCCCACCATAAAAATTGTGGATCATTATCTAAACCAAGTGTTTTTTGTATGCTTATTATTACAGGCACCATTATCGTTACAAAAGCAACATTATCAAGCAACATAGAAACTAAACCTGACATTAATAATATTAAAATAAGTAAATATATATAATTATCAGTTAGATTTATTATAAAATTAGCTATTTGTTGAAGCAAGCCAACCTGCTCCAGCGCTCCAACCATTATAAAAAGACCAATAAAGAAAAATAAAGTTGTCCATTCTATATTTTCAAAGACTTCATATATTGTAACTTTATTTTTTACCAAAATTAATAACACTAAAAGAAAGAAAAACGGTATTAATGCTATTGGGATATCAATGTAAGATTCCAAAACAAAGCCTAGTATTGTAAAAAATAATATAATAAGAACTTTAGAGTTAAATTTAAAATCAAAAGAATTATCTATAAATCGATATTTAATTCTCTCTATTAAAAGATTGCTTATAAATAATTTTTTTAGATTCCTAAAGATTGGCTTAAGTTCTTCCCAGTTAAATACTGTTACCAAAAGAAACACCAAAAGGGTAGATATACTTACCGGAATTATAAGATTTCTAATAAAATCATTAAAAGACAAATTAGCATTTGTGCCAATTATTATATTCGATGGATCACCAACTAGACTTAGCGCTCCTCCTAAATTAGAAGAAAAAATAACGCCAAATATATATATTTTAGGATCTTTACCTGTACCTTGTGCAAGCATAATCACTATAGGAATTATAAGAAGTACCGTTGTGACATTTCCAAGAAAAGTAGATAATAAAAAAGTAAGAGTACAAAATAAAATAAATATCAAAAAAGGACTGCCACTTGTTCGTTCTGCTATTTTTACACTTAGCCATGAAATAATTCCAGCTTTTTTTGTAATACCAACAAGCGCCATCATTGACATAAGCAGAGTCAAAGTTCCAAAATCTATTACGGATGTAGCTTGATCAAATGTTATTATACCAAATAAAACCATCAAAACTGCACCTATAAGTGCAAGTAAAGTCTTATCAAAAACCTCAAATATGATTAATGTAAAAACTGCAATAAATATACTAATTGCTAAATATAACTCCATACTTCTTATAAACTCCTTAAGTATGGCAAATCTACTCTTATAAATCTTATTTTGCAATACAGCTCAGTTTTTTAATCGATTTCTAAAAACTAATAAACTTCCTCCAAATAACAATCCTCACAATAAACCCTCCTGCGCTGAAGCTCCGGTGGGCACGCCTTCTCTGGATTAATGGTATCAAAAACGCTTTTTATAGATTTGTTACATTTATCACAACGTCTTTCGAAAATATTTCTTTGCATCCTTGCGTTCATCCTATTTTGATGTCTCTGTTCCGGATGCAATCTTGGAATTGGTAAATTCATTTTGCGGTAAAAATCTAGTTCGGGTTTTATTATTTGGAACGGGCGATTTTGTAAATGACGATCCTGTAGAGACAAATTGCAATTTGTCTCTACAGGTAAAATCGCCCAATTTAAAATATCGTTGGGAATTTCATTTATTGTATCAGGCAAAAGATCTGCAGGAATTGTTTTTTCTACTTTTGGAAATTGAGGTTCGTAATCACTCCATTTAAATCCTTGTAAAAACAAAAGATTTTTTGTCTCTACGTCTTCTTTTGTAATAGGAAAAAAATTACTGGCTAAAGTTTCATTATAACCAAAATGCGAAAGCGATGGCGGAAAAAATTCGCCCCATTCACCACCCATTGATTCAATAATCCTCGGAACCAATTTTTCATATTCTTCTTTTGTATATTGCTTGTTCAAAATACAATAACTTTTTCCTTTCATAGATATGCACCCAAAACAATCATGACTATTATTAAAACAAAGCATGGAATAAAAAAGATCGTAACATTTGATGGTCGCAAATGAAAAATATATATTGCTACTTCTGGAATTAGAAATATTTTCATAACAATTGTTGCCGTAATAAATATAAGAACAATCGTAAATATCTTGAGAATATTCTACCCCCAAAGAATTCGAAGCTGTATTGGTACTGATAACATCAAAAGAATTATAAATATCTTTTGACTCAATAATGTAATTGCCTACAACATTTTGAGAATTTACAATATAAAGGTTACGAAAAGGCTTCGTCAGTAGAAATTCTTTAAAATCTTTTTTTGCTTTATTAAGAGTTTGATAACTGCTTAGATCATAATTTTTTAGCTTTTCGTCATATTGTTGCTTTGTAAGCTTTTCATTAAAAAAACAATACTTGGCATTGCGAAGCCCAACAGAACCAAAACAATCACTAGAGCCAATACAATCATAACAAAAATTACAATCGCTACAATTTCTACATAGTTCGCAGAATTTACAATTATAACTATCCCAACAATCCACACACTCATAACAATATTTGCAATTAAAAACATCGAAACAGTCCATACAATTTGAAGCACTTGCAGCAAGATAAGAATAATAAATATCTTCACTATCTCCAACCCTAGATGACATATAACAATTCTTGGAACCGACACAAAAACCATTAAATTCACTATTTTCACTATTAAAAACCATATTCGCAAGTAGTGGCACTTTTGCATTTAACTCTTTGAACTGTTCAAAAAAAGATTTATTAAAATCATAGTCCTGACCGGCATCACAACTATCCCACTTATCACTCCAAAAACAATCCGAACAATAAACAATATATGGCTTATCAGGCGAATACACAGAAACTATTTCACTTTTACATAAATCACAGCGTCTTTTATACAAATGTCTTTCATTACGAAAACTAAGCCTTCGTTGCTGCCTTTCATCCACAGAAAACTTTGAATTTGGGATTATGTATTCTAGCCCATTAATTATAGGATTTTTTATCATTGTAAAAAAATTTTACCAATTTTTTATTTTTAATGAAAGAAAAATGAAAAAAGAAATGATACGAAATATATAAATATATTTTTACAATTGTAAACGTATATACATTATTATATAATGTTAATACATAAATAAATGTCTCAAAAAGAAAAATTATTATTTAAATTCTTACTCAATCCTGAATCTGTTAAATATACTGAATTGGAAAAAATTCTTGAAAATCTAGGATTTGTAGAAATACAAGCAAAAGGTAGTCACAAAAAATTTAAACATTCACTAATGCAAAAAGATTTAATTATTCCTGTACACAATAATGAATGTAAACCTTTTTATAAAAAACTTGCACTAAAAATAATTAAAGAAAATAATCTCATTTGATATGACAAATTGCGACTCTCAAATATACTCAATTACTCTAAGTAACAAAAAATATAATTATTTTATAAAAAAAACAGACTCCAATGTGTGTTATTTTGAATGTAAATCTGCAAACATTGCACAAGAATTTCTGAATGAAGATATAGCAGATTTACTACTAGATTTACCAAATTTAATTACAGCAGAAAAAGAACATCAGGAGAAACAAAATAATTTTATAACTTTTCGTATTTCAACAGACGATAAACAATACATAGAACAAAAAGCTATTAAAAAAGGATATGTCAGTGTTTCAAGCTTTTTGAAAGATTTGGCAATGAGGGCTTAGAAGGCAGGTAAAAATAACTTTCACACTTTAATTATTGCTACACTTCGCTTATCACATCAAACCCTTTAAAGCTTCCAACTACAGAATATCCTATTATTTTGATTTTTTGTTTTGATATTTTTCTGATTTTCTTTGCTGTTTCGTTTAAGGTGGAACCCGATCCTGTCGCGTCATCAATTATTAATATATTTGAATTGATTATTTGATTTGGATTTACGGCTATTGTTTTTTGAGCGTTGATAATCCTGTCTTCTAGATTTCGCAATGTTTTTTGTGCTACTTTTGTGAAACTTGGTATTTTGATAGCAATAATTTCATTTAAATTTAATTTTAAGGCTTTTTTAAACACCTCCAAAAACTGAATTTTACGATCAATTGTTGGCGGGATAAAACAAATTAATTTGATGTCATATTTTTTGATAAGATTATTAATTGCCGGTTTCACTAATTTTGCAATTTCAATTATTAATGTTTTGTTTTGTGATGATTTACCAAGATATACGAGTTGTCCAAGTTTTGTTTTGCCAAAGTGTGCAATGTTATAGAAATCACTAAAAAAAATATTATCTAGATTCAAGTCTTTTTTTCCTGACAGTATTATTTTTTTTGCAGAAATTAATTCATTCTTTTTTAGTTTTTCAATAGATTTATGTTTTTGTATAAAAAAAAATTTCTCTTTTTCAAAATCAAATTTATTTTTATCACACCACAACTGAAAACCATGAATTCCTCGAAACGTTTCTCCGCTAGGTGATACATATATGTAGTTCTGTTCAATGGTTTGGTCGCTTTTACTCAAAGATTCGAAATTGCTATCGAGAACCGTATTGATAGTATAAAAAACTTTAGGAGTTGTCCCTGTTTTTTTTATTAACTCTTCATCAATTAATTTTGATAAATGTTTATGGATGGTTTTGCTGGAAAGCTTGCATAATTTGATTAATTCACTAGACCGTATCGATCCGTATGTTTTTATTGTTGCCAGTATTTTTTTTGCTTCTGTAGAGATTATGTTCATATGCATATGATAACTGGTGAATATTCACCAGTCAATACTCACCTACTTATACAACGCAAGATTTATTAAAAATGTTTTCACCCCTCAACCCCCACCATCCCAAAAACCCTATCGAATTGCTTGTTGGTCAATTTGAAAGGATAATTGTATAAATCTCTATCTCCAGCTCTTTCGTTGTAATAGGGTCTATTGCAGTCGCTGCAACCTGATGTTTGGAAAACTCCTGTGTTTTTTAAAATTTTATAGAGTTCGTCTTTTTTGTATCCAAAACCTACAATTTGTCCATTTGTATTAAATTGAATTTTTTGTGCTAATCCTTTTTTTATAAGCTCTAGCACTATTTGAACCCTTCTATAGCTTTCATAACTTGGCGCTTTTGCAAATTCCATTTTTGCTCCTTTGACTGGTGTAAATGCAAATAGTGCAATTATTATTTGATATTCATGAAATTCTTTCATTAATTCAACTACTTGTTCTTCTGTTTCTCCAAGTCCAACGATGATATGTGTTGTTATTTTGGATGGATATTTCTTAGCTGCTTTTATAATAAAATCTTTGTGAAATTTAAAATCTCCCCCTTTGATATTACGAAAAACTTGAGGATCTACCGCGTCTACACTAAGTCCAACCTCACAAGCTCCCATTTCAAAAAGTGCATCTATACCTTTCATATTATATGTACGAACCGTCATAGCAATCTTGGTTTTTGGTGCTTTTTCGTGAATTTGACGAGTAATTTCAGGAAGTTTTTTAAAAATATCAGCAGTATTAACCACTTGCATACAAATTCTTTTATAAGCTCCTTCTTTTGCTTCCAGCGAGTCTAAAATTTGTTTCCAATCGTATTCAGGCCAACTAACTCGAGATAACATTTTTTGTGTTGAACTTGCATCTTTTGCCTGACTACAAAAGCTACAATTATACTGGCAACCGCCACTATTCATAAGGTATATAGTATTAGTTGGAGCCTCGGTTTTTACTTGCTTTAAATTAAGAACCGCAGCCGAACCAAGCGAAACTCTCATTTTTTCAGTCATGTGAAAATTTTAATATGAAATTATGAATCCATAGCGCAACATTCATAATGATAAGTTATATTCATGTCTTTTTTCTTCGCTAGAGCCCTTGCAAGAGGCGTTGGCTGAACAATACGGTCTACTCCAACCTCTATAGCCATTTGATCCATATCAAGCCTATATTTACCTTTTGGCCTCATACAGCCTACTATTAATAGCTTGTTCTCAAAAACTTTTCTGGCATATTCAAAAACCTTTCTAAGTTCTTCAAAATTTGGAGCCTGCACGTTTGCAAATTCAGTGTTAGCGGTTGGGATGAATACGTTTAAGACAAGCCTATCTGCGCCAAGTGAATTAATAATATCAATAGCTTCATATTCCCAATGAATTTTTCCTTCATCAAGACCTATAGTAATATGCGGATATGTTTCAATTTTCTCACTTAAACGCTTATATAGCTCTATATATTCATCAACTTTTTTATCTAGTTTATATACTTTTTTAATAACATCGCTATTTGATACAAAATCAAAACTTATATAATCAACTATTTCAGCAAGTTCATCTATTTCGGAATCAGTCACAAAGCCTACATGAGAATTGAATTTATAATTTCCTTTTTCTTTCAAAGCTTTTAACTCAGGCGCTCTTCTTGTGATGTATGATCTACCATCTTTATCAAGTCCGCCACTAATCAACAAACTCTTGGCGTTTTCTGGAATTTTATCTTCCAATGTCGGCATTGTGTCAATATAATGCTTATTACAATGCTTACAATCCAAAGCGCAACCGGAACCTGTAATGCTAACCGGTGGAGTATTTTTTGGATAAACAAATTGTATGGTTTTTGTCATAATCCTAACTACAACATGTGCTACAGGCAATAACAGGATTTCTAGCTGCCTTAACTGCGTC
Organism: uncultured Candidatus Peribacteria bacterium; assembly: GCA_964511025.1. GTDB lineage: Bacteria > Patescibacteriota > Gracilibacteria > UBA1369 > GWF2-33-10 > CAZEDK01. Next base: position 20,245 of record CAZEDK010000030.1, read on the forward strand.
TATTCTTTTTACTACCGTATTGTATGGTGATTTTTGTAAAAATTCAGGTTTTTCTTCTGCTTCCTTTGCAATCTGAATCATCGCATCTATAAATTCATCAATTGTTTCTTTTGATTCGGTCTCGGTAGGTTCAATCATGATCGCTCCATGAACTATCAAAGGAAAATAAATTGTTGGTGGATGATAACCAAAATCTAGAAGTCTTTTTGCAATATCCATAGTTGTAACGTGGTATGGCAATTGTTTCTCGTCATTAAATACAACTTCGTGCATGCAATTAACTTTGTGTGGCAAATTATAATAAGGCGACAATTTCGCTCTAATGTAATTTGCATTCAAAACAGCATATCGTCCAATCCTCTTAGCCCCTTCTTTCCCGAGTCTTAACATATAAGTATAAGCCCTTACTGTAATTCCAAAATTACTGTAAAAAGCCCTCACCCTTCCTATAGATTTTGGATGATTTAAGTCTAAGTCGTATTTATCAGCATTTTTGACGATTCTTTGAGCAGGAAGATAGTCTTCTAAATTTTGTACGCATCCTACGAAACCACCTCCGGGACCTCCACCTCCATGTGGAGTTGAAAATGTTTTGTGAAGATTGATGTGCATTATATCAACTCCCATATCCGCCGGCTTAATCATTCCCAAAATAGCATTCAAATTAGCGCCATCCATGTAGATGAGAGCATCTTTCTCGTGTAGAATTTTTGAAATTTCCAAAATATTTTTATCAAAAAGGCCTACTGTGTTTGGTATTGTAAGCATTATTCCAGCAGTATCTTCGTCAACAAGGCTTCTTAGTTTATCAAGATCAACATAACCATTGGCATCTGAAGAAACCTCAACTGTTTGCATTCCACACATTGTAACTGTTGCTGGATTGGTACCATGAGCACTATCTGGAATCAAAATTTTTGTCTTGTTTTTGCGTCCACGATCCAAATGATAAGCTTTTATCATCATCACTGCCGTAAGTTCTCCATGCGCTCCCGCAACCGGTTGCAATGTCAAAGCTGGAAATCCGGTAATCTCACTCAAATAATTTTCTGTTTCTTTTATGAGTTCAAGTGACCCTTGAATATCTTCTACGTCTTGCCATGGATGAAATTTTGTAAAATTTTCAAGCGATGACATGTCTTCATTTATTTTCGGATTATATTTCATTGTACAAGAGCCCAAAGGATAGAATCCATCATCTACACCAAATGCCCTTTTTGAAAGAGCCGTATAATGTCTAACAATGTCTAATTCAGAAAGTTCCGGTAAATCAAGCTCAGTGCGAAGCAAATCTGACGTAAGCTCCATATCTTCAGCTACAGCATTAGGTAAATTTATCCCGACTCTACCACTAACAGATTTTTCAAAGATAGTTTTCACTTTTTAAATGTTAAATATTGAATGTTGGATTTTTTAAACTAATTGTAAATATTTTTCCATTTCTTCTTTTCCTGTCAATTCTGTTACACAAACTAAAATCTTATTTTTCATTTCCGGATAAATAAGCGACAAATCAAGGCCGCCTGCTATAGCTTTTTCTTTTAATTTTCGCAGTAGTGACTTTGCATCCTGTGTTTCCACTACGAATTCATTGAAAAATGGAGCGGAAAATGTTCTTTTAAAACCTTTTGCAGAAAGTTCTTTTTGAAAATAAAGCGCGTTTTTATGATTCAGTTCTGCTAAATCTTTTAATTTTTTCCCAAGACTGGCTAAATAAATTACTCCCCTTAATGCACACAGCGCCTGATTGCTACAAATGTTTGAACTTGCTTTTTCACGTCTTATGTGTTGCTCGCGAGCTTGCAATGTTAGTACGTAAGCCTTTTTACCATCACTATCCTCTGATTCTCCAACAATTCTTCCCGGTAATTTACGAATATGTCCTGCTGTAGTAGCCAGAAATCCAAAACCTGGACCTCCGCCACTAACAGGCAATCCAAAGCTTTGACCCTCTCCTACCGTTATATCTACATTGTTTTCACCGGGACTGCTTAAAAGCCCCAAAGATAAAGCTTCTGTAATAATTTGAACAGTTAAAATATTTTTATTCTTTGCTGTTTTTGAAATTGTTTTCATGTCTTCTACCACACCAAAGAAATTAGGACTCTGAACAAAAACACCTGCAACTTCATCGTCCAGCATATTTTCAAATTGCTGCATATCAAGCTTCCCAGTTTCCATATCAAAAGCTAGCTCTTCAAGAATTAATTCTTTTGCAGTACAATAAGTTTGCATAACTTCTCGATATTGCGGGTTAACTGATCTTGCAACTAGAATTTTTTTCTTGTTGGAAATGCCTGCAACCATAAGACACGTCTCTGCGCTAGCTGAAGATCCGTCATACATTGAAGCATTTGTAGCATCCATCATAGTCAATCTTGTAATCATCGTTTGATATTCAAAAATTGCTTGCAAAATTCCTTGGCTTATTTCAGGCTGATATGGAGTATATGCCGTATAAAATTCACTTCTTGTACCCAAATGAGTTACATGTGAGGGAATATAGTGATGATAGAGACCGCCACCAAGAAATGATATTTCCGGAATTTTATTTTTCCTTCCAAGCTTAGTTATTTTTTTATTTGTTTCCTGTTCTGACAAAGAAGCATCTAACTTGTAATCTGTTTTTTGCAAAATTTCCTGTGGCAAAGCATCAAACAAATCTTCTATTTTTGAAACGCCAATTGCTTTGAGCATTTCTTCGGTCTCTTTTTGTGTGTGTGGAATATATGGCATGGGTAAATTTTTTAATGTGATTGATCTGCAATAAAATCTTTGTACTGCTGTGCAGTCATAAGATTTTTAAGTTCAGTTTCGTCAAAGTTTTCAAGTTTAAAGATCCATCCTTCACCATAAGGATCGTTGTTTACCTTTTCCGGCGCTGATTCCAAATCTTTGTTTACAAAAATCACTTTGCCGGAAAGAGGCGCGTAAACATCTGAAACTGATTTTACGGATTCAACAACACAGGCTGCTGCAAATTGTTTGAATTCAGCCCCAACAGCAGGCAATTCTACAAAAACAAGATCTGTTAATAAATCTTGAGCGTAATCAGACACTCCGACCGTAGCTTGACCGTTTTCTAGTTTAACCCACTCGTGCTCTTTGTTGTAATAGTAACCATCAGGAATATTGTAATTTTCCATAATAATTGGATTAATTGATATTTAATTTTTTTTGTAAAAGGGCATTTTGACAATTTTTGCTTTAATCATATTGTTTCTAACCTGTATTTCTATTTCTTCGTCTTCATTTGCATATTTTGTAGCTACATAAGCCATGCCTATATTTTTACCTAATGTTGGCGAAGGTGCCCCACTTGTTACCTCTCCTATTTGCTGTCCATTTTTAAAAATATGATAATGCTCTCTTGCTATTGCCCTGTCAAGCATTTCAAAACCAATTAATTTCTCTTTTACGCCTTCTTGTTTTTGCTTCTCAAGAGACTCTTTACCTATAAAATCTTTATCAAAAGAAACTGCCCAGCTATAAACTGATTCAAGCGGTGTTCTCTTGCTATTAATATCATGACCATAAAGCATCATAGCACACTCTGTACGCAAGGTATCTCTAGATCCAAGGCCACATGGCAAAATACCATCTTCATTACCTTGATCCAAAATTGCCTGCCAAATTTTCTCAGCGTATTCATTCAAAAAATAAAGTTCAAACCCATCTTCTCCAGTATATCCAGATCTTGATGCAAGAGTCTTAACTCCAATAATTTCTATTTCTTTGAATCTAAATCTTTTAATTTTACTCAAATCAGCATTTGTAAGTTTCTGTAAAATCTTTTCAGACATTGGACCTTGTAAGTCAAGCTTACTCATAGAGGGGCTAATGTTTTCAACCTGAACATCCAAATTTTGAGCATGATTTTTGACCCATTCAAAATCTGTTTCTTTTGTTCCGGCATTTACTACAAGCCAATATTTTTCAGTACTAAATTTACAAACCATAAGATCGTCTATTATTCCACCATCTTCATTACACATAACAGCCAATTTAATTTGTCCATCTTTCATTTCTGATATATCTCTGCTAACAATTTTTTGAATTAACCCAAAAGCATCTTTTCCTATAATGCTAATTTCACCCATGTGAGAAACATCAAAAAGGCCGACCTTTTTACGAACAGCATGATGTTCTTCGATTTGATTTGTATAAATCACAGGCATGTCAAAGCCACCAAAATCAACCATTCTAGCACCCATAGCTCTGTGCCTTTCGTTTAAAGCTGTTTTTTTAAGCATAAATTTTGAAACTAGTTATGTTGATTATATTCATCATCTTTGACTTAGCCAAGTTGTTTTTTTGTATTTTTCTTTCATAAGATTTAATACTTCTTTTTCTTCTTCGACAGAAAGCTTTGAAGGAACAAAGTTGATATTTGGAAATTTTTTTTCAAAACCGCTCTTTAAGGCTTCAACAATTTGTTCAAAAGATATTTGTTTTTGCACACAATTATCTATAGAACTAACTCTTTTTTTTATATCATCTATTAATTTACCTTTCAATTTTTCATTTGGTACTTTTAACAATTTAAACATTTCATCAACATTAACAGATTTCAAAATTGTACCATGTTGCATAATAATTCCTTTTTTCCTAGTTTGTGCATTACCTGAAATTTTTTGTCCATCAACAACTATATCGTTAAGCGGAGCAAACTGCGCTTGAATATCAAAAAATTTCAATCCTTCAATAATTGCTTCACATATTTTTTTGTAAGACGGTAAAATTTGTATCGGTAAAATATTTAAATCCATTGGTACATGAATACTATAAGTCACCTCATCATCATGAAAAACGGCTCCTCCACCAGTAAGTCTTCTTACGATATCTACATTTAAATTTTTAGATTTTTCAACATCAACTTCTTCTTCCAAAGATTGAAAATAACCTATCGATATAGCTTTTGGACTCCATCCATAAAATCTTAATGCCGGTAAAGATTTTTTTAAAGCGATTCTTTCAATGAGTACTTCATCAAGCGCCATATTAAATGCTGCATTCTGGTAACCTGTTTTGAGAATACGAAATTGCATTATATATTTTTTTGCTAAAAGTGACAGGATTATATCAAATTCCAATTTAGATCAAACATGAATTTCATAGAATGAGCTAAAAA
>CAZEDK010000031.1:0-24264 GCA_964511025.1 uncultured Candidatus Peribacteria bacterium
ATATGAATAAAAACAAATACACTTTCGGGCTGGTGAATTTTGAAAGAAAAATTATCGAATACGGGAAAAATATAGGATTTGATATTGTGAAAATTATTAAAGCAGAATCTTTGGATGAGAAACACAGCAAGGCTTTTTTAGATTATTTGGAGAATGATTTCGCAGGGGAAATGGAATATATGAAAAAAGAACCTGAAAAAAGAATGGATTTACTGAAAAAATTTCCTGACGCAAAAACAATTATTATTGTAGGGATTAATTATTTTAATGAGGAAAACGGAAAAAGGAAAACGGAAAAAGAAGAAATAAAAGGTAGGATTGCAAAATATGCTTATGGAAGGGATTATCATAAAGTCATTGAAGGAAAATTAAAAAAATTAAAAAATTTTATAATACAAAATGCTATATACGATATACAATATACCAAATACCATCTTTATGTCGATTGTGGACCAATTCTTGAACGTGCTTATGCTGAAAAAGCTGGATTGGGATATATTGGTAGAAATACATGTTTGATCACAGAGGAATTTGGGTCGTGGGTATTTCTTGGGGAATTGGTGACGAATTTAGAGCTGAGTGCTGAGAATCGAGAGCTGAGAAATGCTATTAAAGAAAATGTAATTAATTCTAAAAACTCAGTTCTCAGTTCTCAGTTCTCATCACTTTCCTGCGGAAATTGCACCCAATGTATTTCCGTTTGTCCAACAGGTGCATTAGAAGGTCCATACAAATTAAATGCAAAAAAATGTATTTCATATTTAACTATTGAAAACAAAGGATCGATTCCTGAAGAATTTCGATCTCAGATAGGCGATTGGTTGTATGGTTGTGATCTTTGTCAGGAAGTCTGTCCGCACAATGTTCGTGCAAAAGTGACAAAAGAACCGGAATTTAAGAAAAGAATTTTAGATGACGTTCAATATTTGAAAGATATTTTATCAATTAGAACAGATGATGAATTTAAAAAACGTTTTGCAGGCTCTCCAGTGATTCGGATCAAACGAAAAGGTCTTTTACGAAATGCATGCGTGGTTGCAGGGAATTCAAAAGATAAGAGTTTGATTCCTTATTTGGAGGAGTGTTTGATGGATGACGAGGAATTAGTGAGGGAGCATGCGATGTGGGGGATTGCCAAACTCTCATTCCTGCGAAGGCAGGAATCTTAAAATTGTGGATAAGTATTATTAATTAAATATACATTTTCACCCTTTTTAATACGTTCGCTAGCTTCTATTAATAGATCTTTATAGATAGTATATTTATCTTGAACTTCTTCCATATTTTCAGCAAAAATATTGCAATTAATGTTATATGTTTTATTTATATCAATAATGCTTAATTGAATGTCTGCAATTTGTGTTTGTTGTTGAGGATAAAAAACATTTTCTAAAGTACCATCATATTGTATAGACGGTAAGCTACGTATATGATCTATGCGCTTTACATTACTTGGTTCAATATTTAAAATATTTAAATTTAAAAAATTAGCAGTAAATCTTACATGCTTAGCTATAGCTTTGCCTTTATTGTTAATATTAAAACGTAGTTTTAACAAATTTTCTTTGACATCAAAGTCTAAAATATCTATTTTTACATACAATAAAGGTTTTCTCCTTTTATTGAAAAAATCAGCTACTTGATAATGCTGCATTGGTTCACATTTAAAATTGTGTCTAAAATAATATTTATTATTAACCATATGTGGAGGATTTTCACTTTGTTGAATATCTATTAAAAAAACCACTTGTGGATCATCGATAGATTTTCTTATTGGTATAATTTTGAAATTAATTTTAGGATCGATCTTGGAAAATAAATTATCCTCTAATTGTTCTTTCGAAATTATTAAAGGATTACACCATGTAATTTGATCAGGAAAAATTTTTGATAATTTTCTTTCTTCTGTAATTTTTTCTGAAATACCTAAAATAATTAATCCACCAGCAGAATTAGCAAAAGCAGATGCATCTTTAGATAATTCTAAAAAGTTAGTGGTTGGAGCTTTATAGTCAAGATGAATATTTTCTTCAATTTTGTAATTGATAAAATTTTCTAAATCTTGTTTAGTGATTTCTAATATATTTTTCTTGAAAAATTCTTCTATAAATGACATACATTTTTATTTATTAAATCCCAAAATGCTCCCTCAAGTACACCTTCACCTTCTCTAAATGGTACTCATCCAAAACTCCAATTTTTCTTATAAATTTTACCTTATCAGGAGAATAAATATGTTGAACTTTTAGTATTGAATCTGCGAATAAATAATTTTCTTTGCTTTTTTTACAACAATATCATCTTTGATTCTGTTATTTATGTTGGATGTAAAAACAATGACCGTGATTAAATCGCATATTTTTATTTTTTCATTACTCTCTATTATTACCGCTGGTCTTATTTTCCCATACTCATGACCAAGTTCTGGTTTTTTCCCGAAATCTACATACCAAATTTCACCGTAATTCATAGTTTATAAGTTCATATAATAATTCTGTTCTTCTACCGAAATATCCCCAAGTCCTTTTAAGCAATCTTCACAGGCTGCATCCTCAAATTCTCTATCGTAATCATGACTTGTATATGGCGGAGTTCTTTCAAAAACCAGTTCGTAAGGTATCACTTTTTTCTCTTCTGCTGCAATCCATGGTATATCTCCATGTACATATTCAGTAATTTGTTTTGCCTGCATATCTGAAAGTTTTGTAATTACTGAATCAATAACTTGAAGCTCGTCACCTTTAAAAACACTCATATCAGTATTCGTAAGCGCAACATATCTTTTTTGATGCATTTGATGATAAAGTTGTTCAAAAATTTTTAATTCATTATTTGTTTTCATCTCATCTAAAACCTGATGATATTCATCTGCTTTTGGTACAGGACCAAATTGTAATTTAACATAACTTAATCCAGTTATTGATTTGCCTAATCTTTCATAAGCATCAAAATCAATAAAATATAATAATTTATATAACACTGTTTCGCCTACATTTGGCTTGCCACCACATTTTTCTAAAATATATAAAATAACATTTCTTAATGTATTTGGATTAAAAACAATTTCTTCTTTATATTTTTTTGCAGTTATTGGAGTCTCATCTTGAAGGAATCCATCAATATCAATATTAAAAACATTCCCGATTTTTACTAAATCCAAGGCGCTGACACTCCTTTGACCACTCTCTATTTGCGCAATTGTAACTCTTGAAAGGTTGATTTTTTTTGCAAATTCATTTTGACTTAAATTTAGGGCGGTCCTTAAATTTTTTATTTTCCCTCCAAGTTTTTTTGCAGTTAACATGTTTAAAACTTATTTTATTTAAATAGTAGAGCATGTAACTAAAAATTACAAGATGTAATAAAAAATTACAAATTTTTTAAAAATACTAATTTATTTTTCATTCTAATAAGAATAGACTCATTTTAGTCTACTTTTATTTATACCTAGATGCAATCTATAGAATTGTTACTGGAAGCCGAAAATAATAAAGATTTATTGAAAGCTATAAAGCTATATCAATATTTAAAAGGTGATATTTCGTTGCTTGATTTTTTAGAAGCTCAACTTAAAAGACATTTAACTGATGATCAAATTAGTGAAATTGAAGAAGAAGTTGAAAGCATTTTTAATAAATTGCATTTTGATATTCTAGATCCAAAAAACGAAGCAAGCACAACAAAGGTTCACTACGAATTTGATATAGCTGAAATTAAAGGATTGTTGAAACAGGCTATTAAAAAAAATAAAGATATTGAAATAGAGTATTTTAATTTAAGTAATGATAATTTTAAAAAATATAAAATCAGACCGGATCAGATCTCTGGATCTATGTTAGATGCTTTTTATTATAAAAAAAATCAGAACAAAGTATTCAGAATTGCTAGAATTAAGACAGTAGACTTACTTTAAATTGTTCATTCTCCATTTTTCAATTTTCTTATGATCTCCAGATAGGAGGATATCAGGTACTTTTAAACCTTCAAACTCAGCAGGCTTCGTATAATGTGGATATTCTTTTTTACCTTTTAAATTTTTTGAAAAAGAATCAAATTCATGCGACTCTTTTTTCCCAAGTACTTTTGGTATAAGTCTTGAAATGGAATCAATAAGCACCATTGCAGGCAACTCTCCTCCTGTTAAAACATAATTGCCGATAGATATTTCTTCATCAACAAAAGTATCAATGACTCTTTGGTCAATGCCTTCATATCTTCCGCAGAGTAAAATACATGTTTTTTCTTTTGATATTTTTCTAGCTTTGTTTTGTGTAAATTTTTCACCTTTTGGACTTAAATATATAAGTTTTCCTTTGTTTTTCTTTTTAGCTTCTCTAATTGCATCAAATAAAGGTTGGCATGTCATTAGCATTCCTGCTCCTCCACCATATGGAGTATCATCGACTTTTTTGTGTTTATCTTTTGAAAAATCGCGTATGTCTAAAATATTTATCTCAATTAATTTATTATCTATGGCGCGTTTAATAATGCTTTCTGATTTGAATGAATCAAATAACTTTGGAAATATTGTTAATATTGTAAATCGCATTTGGTTTTTTATACTATATACTATATACCAAATACTATCTCTTATTCCATTGTGGAGCTCTTCTAGCTCTCTTAAGACCTGGCTTTTTACGTTCTTTGATACGCGAATCTCTAGTTAAATAACCAGCTTTTTTCAAAGTTGCTCTTAGTTCAGCATCAAATACAACCAAAGCTCTAGATATACCATGTCTCATTGCTTCAGCTTGTCCTTTTACACCTCCTCCACTTGTTATGATTGAGATATCAAATTTGCTTGTATTTCCTGTTAATTCTAGTGGATCAAGCAACAAATTTATAAATTCAGTAACACTTACATATTCGTCAATTGGTTGACCATTGATTACAACTTGTCCTTTACCTTTATATAGGCGAACTTGAGCCACTGAGGTTTTTCTTTTGCCATTTGCATAGAAATATTCACCTTTAAAAGGACTCAAATTTTCTTTTGTTTCTGGCTTTCCTTTGATAGTTTTTTTGGCTACTAACATAGTTTATACTTTAAATTAAATTTCAAAATGTTTTGGATTCTGACCTGCATGCGGATGAGAATCAGTTGCAAATATTTTTAATCTCTCAATCATACCATTTCTCAATCTATTAGTTGGCAGCATGCCATAGACAGCTTTGTAAATTAATTGTGTTGCGTCTTTTTTAAGAAGTTTGTTTGCCGATATACTAGTTATTCCACCTTTGAAACCTGAATGACTATAATACATTTTATCTTCTCCTTTATTGCCAGTTAATTTGATATTAGCTGCATTGATAACTATAACGTAATCACCACAATCAATGTGCGGAGTAAAATAGGCTTTGTTTTTTCCTCTCAATACAGCAGCTATACTTGCAGATAATCTACCCAAAACTTTGTCAGCTGCATCCACTATGTACCACTGTCGTTCAATTTCTTTTATTTTCGGTAATGAAGTTTTAATCGCCATAACTTTATTATATTAAATTAATTCTAAATAACAGACTTCTGCATTATCACCACTTCTGTATCCGGCTTTTGTAATTCTTGTGAATCCAGCTGTTGTATTTTTATAGTTTTTAGTTGATTTCTCTAAAATATTTTTACTAGCTTCTTCATTCAAAAGATAAGATTTTAATTTTCTGATCGCTAAAAGTGGATTGTGTTTTTTGACATACGTAATGAGTTTTTCAGCTTCGCTAGAAGTAATTTTAGCCCTTTTTAAGGTTGTTTTTATTTTGCTATGCAAAAATAAATCAGTTACCAGACCTCTTATCAAAAGCAGTCTGTGATCACTTTGCATATTTAAATTATTTTTTTTAACTCGGTGTCGCATCTTTTATTTTATTTAAAAGTAAGTTTTTAATTGTTACTCATCCTCTTTAAGAGTCAATGTTCTTGTAGCTAAAGCGTCTTTTACTTCCTTGAGTGCCTTTGCTCCAAAACCTCTTAAATTAGCAAGTTTATTTTCTGAACACTGCGTAAGCTGTTCAATGGAACCTATTCCTCCATTGATCAATGCATTTAATGCTCTAGGAGATAAACCAAGTAATTCTACAGGACTGTATTGTTCTTGTGATGGTTTATTTTCGAGTTTTTCAATTTCTTTTTGAGCTATTTTAGAAAAATCTTTTATAAAATCCTGTTCAGGAATTTCTTCTTTTTCTCTAAATACTTCAAAATATGACCTCAGTAACTCAGCAGAGAATTTTAAAGCATCTTCTGGCGTGACAGCTCCATTTGTTTCAATTTCCAAAATCAGTGAATCTAAATTTGTTTGTCCTCCGACACGTGTTGGCTCAACATGATATTTTACTTTTTTAACAGGGGAAAAGAAAGTATCAATCGATATCAAAGTTGCATCAGCTCCTTCTCTAGGACTTGAGTTTGCCGGCACGTATCCAACACCTTTTTTTATCAAAATATCCATTTCCAAACTTGCCTTATCGTCTGTTAGATATGTAATATACATATCCGGATTAAGGATACTAATATCGCTATTGGTTTCAATGTTTTTTGCTAAGACCTCACCAACTTTATTTGCTTTCAATTTTACGGTAATAGGCTCTTTTGAAAGTTTTTTAATGCTTAATGATTTAAGATTCAAAATTATATCAAGTACACTGTCTTTGACTCCTGGTATAGTTGTATATTCATGAGTAATCTTTGGCACTTTGATGCCTGCAACAGCTGCACCAGGTAATGAAGAAATAATTGTTCTTCGTAGAGCGTTTCCCAAAGTTGTACCATAGCCAGTCGGCAAAGGAGCTATAATAAATGTTGCATTATTAGAACCATTTTTAGTGACCTTTATTTTTGGAACACCGATTTCTTCCTGGATAATATGCATGGAAAGAATATAAAATTATATAATGAAACTATTATTTAGAGTAAAACTCTACAATAGGTTGGCTATTAATTGACTTCTCGAAGTCTTCCGATTTTGGAAGATCAATAACTTCTCCGCTACCTTTTTGGATATCTACCTTAATCCATCTTGGTGGACGAATTTTCATGCTTTTTAGTGCCTCAAAAATTGCAGTTTTCTTAGCGCTACTTGTAAATTCAAATTTATCGCCAATTTTTACAATAAATGAACAGATGTCAACTTTCTGCCCATTGATTTCAAAGATACCGTGGTTAATATATTGTCTAGCTTGATTTCTTGATTTTGCTAGACCAGCCCGGTATACAACATTATCCAAACGTCTTTCTAATAATTGAAAGAAATTTTCACCCGTAATACCAGCTTTTCTTTCGGCCTTTTCAAAAGTCAATTTAAACTGTTTTTCACTTAAACCAAAAGTATATCGAGCTTTTTGTTTCTCTCTCAATTGTTTTGCATATTCAGATTTTTTTGCAAAATGACCTTTCCCATGCTGACCTGGCGGATACGGCTTGTTATTGTCTAAAGGACATTTAGACATACACCTTTCTCCTTTGAGGAAAAGTTTGGTTGAAACCTGTCTGCATCTACGGCATTTTGGACCTGTGTAACGTGACATTCTAAATAAATTGTAAAGTTTTAAAATTTATACCCTTCTAACTCTTCTTTTGCGACAACCGTTGTGTGGAATTGGCGTTGCGTCAGTTATGCTCATAATATTTAATCCTTTTGAATTTAATCCTCTCATTGCCTGTTCTCTGCCTGGTCCTGCTCCTTTCAAAAATATATGTACCTTTTCCAAGCCAGACAAAATAGCGTTGTCGGCGGCTTTTTCTGCGGCTACCTGACCTGCATACGGGGTGGATTGTCGCGCACCTTTAAATCCACACGAACCTGCGCTTGCCCAAGTTACAGTAGCTCCATCGTTGTCTGTTATAGTAACAATAGTGTTATTAAATGTAGCACATATATACACTCTTCCCTCTGAGATCTGTCGTTTTTTCTTCTTTACTGTTTTTGTCTTTGCAGCTTTTGCCATTATGAATAATTATTATTTAGTTATTTTCTTTTTATTCGCAACAGTTACTTTTTTACCTCTTTTGGTTCTTGCGTTTGTTTTTGTTCTTTGACCTCTCACAGGCAATTTCATCTTATGCCTAAAGCCTCTATAACAACCAATATCCTGAAGTCTTTTGATGTCCATACTGACTTTTCTTCGCAAATCACCCTCTGTTGTAAGCTTGGAAATATAGTCCCTTAATCTTTGTAGATCATTTTCTGACAGATCTTCAACCTTCTTATTCAAATCTACAGATAACTCTATAAGAATTTTTCTACTTAGCCTTCTGCCGACACCCATAATGTAGGTCAGGCCAACTTCAACCCGTTTATTCTTCGGAAGATTTGTTCCAGCTATACGAGCCATTTGTTTAGTTCTTAGTTTTTTAAATACCTACCCCTGTCTTTGCTTGTGTCTAGGATTTTCACAAATAATCCTAACATCACCTTTTCTTTTTATTACCCTGCACTTATCACAGATTTTTTTTACAGAACTTTTTACTTTCATATTTCTATGTTATATTTTTGTAAAATTTGTATTTATTTTTCGATAGAATCCTTTGTGGCAACCATATCCTCCATAGCTTCCACTGCGCCCTTCTTGTGTCTATACGTTATTCTTCCCTTGCTTAGATCATAAGGAGACATTTCAACTGTTACAGCATCTCCTGGTATGATTTTTATATAATGAACCCTCATTTTACCTGAGAGATAACATTCTATTTGAAATTTATCGTTAGGATTATTCTTGTCTGGAATCTCAACGGTAAATTTGGTATTTGGAAGACATTTAACTACTGTGCCAATTAGTTCTATAGCATCATCTTTGTTTTTACCCATAACTTTTTAAGGCATTTAAAGCTCACGAACTCTACAGGATATAAATCTACTATGCAAGACTTTTTTTATTGTTTTTTAAAATATATTTTAAAAAGTAAGTATTTCATATCCTGAGTTTGTTACGACGACTGTGTGTTCAAATTGAGACGCTAAACTACCATCTTTTGTGACAATGTTCCATCCATCTTGAAGAGTTTTTATATGTGATGTTCCCATGGAAATTATGGGCTCAATAGCTATTGTCATTCCAGGCTTTAAACTGATGCCACTTTTTGATTTTCCATAATTATAAACCGTCGGTTCTTCATGTAGTTTTTCACCAATACCATGTCCGGTTAAATTTTTTATAATAAAATAAGCATTTTTTTCAACTAAATTTTGTATGGCATTACCTATATCACCCGTTTTATTGCCTGGCTTCACCTGACTGATACCTGCATAGAGAGCTTTTTCATTTATTTCAATAAAATGTTTAATTTTGGGGTCTACTTTCCCTATTGCTATAGTGACTGCAGCATCTGTGTTATAACCTGCAAAAAGCACACCACAATCAACTGTTAATATATCACCATCTTGAATAACTCTGTCTGAAGGTATCGTGTGTACAACTTCTTCATTTATAGAGCTACAAATAGTTGCAGGGAAACCTCTGTACCCCTTAAATGCTGGTATCATGTCATGCTCAAGAATAATTTTTTCAGCAATCTTATCTAACTCCTTTGTCGTTAAACCTTTTTTAGCAATTTCTTTCATTGTTTTTAGTACTTTCGCTAAAACTTTGCCAGCTTTACGCATCTTTTGCAGTTGTGCTTCGTTTTTTAATTGAATAGTCATTTATTTCAAAAATACTGAATCTAATATAGCAAAAATATCCTTGGAAACATTTTCGATTGATTGTTCTCCATTTACTCTCTTTACAAGATGATCATTCTCATATTCTTCAATGACAGGTAAAGTTTCATTTTGATAAGTATCTAATCGTACTCTGATACTTTTTTCATTATCGTCACTTCTAGCTCTTTTCAGTAGTCTTTGTATAGCTTCTTCCTTGTTCATATCAATAAAAATTCCCTTTAAGTTTCTATTATTTTTTTTCATTAACTTGTTAAAGCATTCTGCTTGTTCTTTGCTTCTTGGTATACCGTCAAAAATTATAGCACCTTGAGTTTTGTTTATAAAATTTTCTATTATTTCCATGACAATTTCTGTGGGAACAAGATTGCCGGTTTCCATAATATCTCGCACTTTTTTAGCAAGAGTAGACTCTTCAAGTATTAATTGCCTCAATTCATTTCCTGTATCAAAAACAGACAACTTATATCTTTTTGCTATCAGTTGTCCTTGTGTACCTTTTCCAGAGCCCTGCACGCCAAAGAGTATAATGTCCATAAGCAGTGTCAGTTTTAATACAGTTTTTTGTAATGATGTAGCATTAATTCTGTTTGTAATTGTCGTGCTAAATCCAAAACCACTGACACTATAATAAGTAAACCGGATCCGCTTATTAAAAGTGCACTAGCACCAAAACTAAACTCTGAAAATAATACCTGTATTAAGAGTGGCATGACTGCTATAAATGCTATTAACAATCCTCCATATAAATTCATTGCATTTGAAACTTTTGCTATATACGCACTAGATTGTTTACCTGGTCTGATGCCAGGAATGAAACCTCCTCTTTTTTGAATATTTTCCGCTACTTGATCAGGATCAAAAGTAACACTTACATAAAAAAATGTAAAAACAATAATCAGTGAAAAATATATGATTATATACAATGGATTAGTTTGCTGGAAGTTGTTCACAATAAAATTTGATACATTTTGCACCATTGGATTAGCGGAAGAATTTAAGATCTGAGCCAAAATTACAGGGAATGTCATAATAGAAACCGCAAAAATAATTGGTATCATTCCTGCCTGATTTACTCTGATTGGAAGACTTGAATCAGCCATTGATCTTTTTTGGCTGCCATAAGTAATTGGAATCCTTCTAGCTGCCTCAGTAAACAACACTACAACTGTTATCAAAAACAAAGTAATGATACAAATGAGTGAAAAAGCAATAATGTTTTTTTGATTGCCTGTTGCAATTAATGTTAAATTTTGAGCTATTACTTGAGGCACTCCAGCAATAATAGATGTGAAAATTATTAATGAAATGCCATTGCCAATACCTTTTTCGCTGATCAATTCACCTAGCCAGACTAGTAATACAGTACCTGCTGCAGTTATTAACATTATTGGCAAAATAACAGATAATTTTGTCACATCAGATACTATTGGGACTGCTGATTGAGAATTCAGTAAAAGTATCATTCCATAAGACTGTAGAAAAGCTAAAGGAAAAGTTAAATATCTTGTGTATTTGTTGATAATTTGCTGTCCCTGCTGTCCTTCTTTTTTTATTGCCTCTAACTGTGGAACTACGACGGTTAAAAGTTGTATAATAATGGATGCATTAATATAAGGAGAAATTCCCATAAGTACTATTGAGAAATTTTCCGCTGATCCTCCAGTAAGAACACTAAAAGCTCCTAAAATATTATTTTGAGAGAAAATTGCCGCAAGAGCTTCTCTGTTTATATTAGGGATGCCTATGTGTGTCAGCAGTCTGTAACAGACAAGTACAGATATAGTAAAAATAATTTTTTTTCTTAAATCGGGAGCGTGCCAAATATTACTAATCGTTTTTAACATATTTTACTTAAATAATTTCTACAAATTCACAATTGTTTTTTTCTAAAGAAGCTTTTGCTTTGTTAGAAATTTTATCCAAATTAATTTTCAAATCTTTAGTTTCAAGTACTCCATCTGCTAATAATTTAATAGGTTTAGATATGTCACTTATAAGACCTTTTTTTGCGAGAATTAAAGCATCAATTTTTGATCCTTGTTCAAATGAATTTAAATCTTTTAAGTTAATTACTTGATATCCTGTTTTACAGTGATTTTTGAAGCCTTTCAATTTTGGAATTTTCTGTGAAAAAGGCATTTGACCACCTTCAAAACCTGGTCTTCTTCTTCCGCCAGCTCTTGCGGTTTGTCCTTTCATGCCTTTACAAGAATAAGTTCCATGACCAGAACCGTCACCTCTACCTACTCTTTTTCGAGATTTTCTTGCTAATGGTTTTAGATCTTTAAGTTCCATATTTTTTCTTAAATATTATTTAGTGTTATTATCGATTGTTATCTTTTTTGTAATTTCTTCAGACACCTCTTCTTTCTTCGATAATTCTTTTTGTGAATTTTCTTCTCGTTGTTCTGTCTTTTGTAGAGTTTTGATAAATGGGTTCTGTCTTAATTTAGAGAAAGCCAGCATGGTTGCTTTAGCATTATTAAGCTTGCTTGTAGAACCAAATCGTTTAGCTAATACATTTTTCACTCCAGCGATTTCTAAAACTTGTCTTATTGAAGATCCAGCTATAATTCCAGTACCAGCAGATGCTGGCATTATAAGTATTTTTGCACTTTTGTATTTTACTTTTATTTCGTGCGGGATTGTACCATTCTGAATTGGAATTTCCATCAAATTTCTTTTTGCCTTATTTACTGCTTTTTGAATAGCACCGGTTACTTCATTCGATTTTCCCGTACCAAGTCCTACTTTGCCTTTTCTATTGCCTATTATCATCGTTGCTCTAAATTTCAGCTGTCTGCCTCCACGGGTAACTTTTGTTACTCTGGAAATGTCGACCATTACTTCATCATATTCCTTCGGTGCATTTAATTTTGGTGATTTCTTATTTGATTTAGCTTTACTCATTATGTTGAATTTTTTAAATTAGAATGTTTAGAATTTAAGACCATTTTCTCTTGCTCCATCAGCAAAAGCCTTTAGACGTCCTATATATTTGTAGCCATTTCTATCAAATACGCAAGCTTTAATATCTTTTTCTTTTGCTAAATCAGCTATTTTTTTACCAGCTTTCGATGCTTTTTCTAATTTCGTTCCATTTGCATCATCAACATCAGAACTTGCAGCTAATGTTTTTCCCACTGTGTCATCTATTAATTGACCGTAAATAAATTTATTGCTTTTAAAAACCACTAATCTTGGGATGTCATTTGTACCAGAAATGGTAGCCCTAATTCTGAGATGTCTTCTCTTGCGGTTAATAATTTTTTCTTGCGTTTTTCCCATATTAAAAATTAATTATTTACTTAGCAGCTGATTTACCAGCTTTTCTGCGAATTTTTTCAGTTGAATATTTAATGCCTTTCCCTTTGTAAGGTTCAGGGCTTCTATACGCCCTAATCTGAGCAGCAACCTCTCCTACTTTTTGTTTATCAATGCCACTTACGTGTATTATATTTTTCTTTTGCTCATCCATTGTCAGACCGACTCCATCAAGCGGAGTGTATACTACGGGATGAGAAAAACCTAGACTTAATTCTATTGATTTTCCTTTCAAGGCTGCTCTATATCCTATACCATGTATTTCCAAAGATTTTGTAAATCCTTTTGAAACACCTTCAACCATATTTGATAGAATAGCCCTAGTCGTTCCATACATACTTTTTGCAAACTTCTCCTCATTTTCACATTTCACCTTTATGGTATTGTCTTCTGTGAGAATTTTTATAAATGGTTTGAGTTCAAACTGAAGCTCACCCTTAGGACCTTTAACAATAATTAAATTGTTATTGAAGGTTATATTAACTCCTTCAGGAATTTTTATCGATTGTGTTCCAATTCTGGACATTTATATGAAATTAAATTTTATTTTTAATAAATAGTACAAATCAATTCTCCACCCAGGTTTTTCTTTTTTGCCTCCTGTCCTATCATTACACCTTGCGAAGTAGATATAATGGATATTCCCATTCCATTTAAAACTCTTGGAATACTATTTCTATCAACATATATTCTTTGTCCCGGTTTACTTACTCTTTTCAGCGTGAGTTCCATTTTATTTGGATAAAATGTGACAGAAATATTTCTATCTTTGACGCTGTAATCTGCGATATATCTTGTTTTTTTCATGACCTCCGCCAATGCTATTTTCATTTTTGATTTTGGTGCGCTGACTGCAGGCTGATTAGCTCTTTGCGCGTTACGCATTCTTGTGAGAAAGTCAGCAATTGGATCTGTTAACATTTTAAGTGATTTTAAACCCCGAAGGGGAGCCTTTGGCTTTCTAAATTATTTTACCAGGAAGATTTTGTTAAGCCAGGGATCAAACCCTTGGCTGCCAAAAATCTAAAACAAATTCTACATATTTGGAATTTCCTTATATACCCTCTGGACCTTCCACACAAATGACACCTATTGTAAATTCTTGTGCAAAATTTTACTTTTTTACCTGCTTTTTTTGCTTTTTGAGCATTGCTTTGAAGTCTAGACGTTTTGACCATTAAAGATTTCTTTGCCATGAAAATTAATTATTATTAGGAGAAATTTCATTTCTGAACGGGAAGCCCATGTATTTTAGTAATTTATACCCTTCATAATCAGTATTAGCAGTTGTAGCTATGGTTACTTCAAGTCCGAATGTTTTTTCAACGTTATCTATATTTATTTCAGGGAAGATTATGTGTTCTTTTATTCCTAGATTATAATTGCCACGTCCATCAAAAGATTTTGCTGATATACCTTGAAAGTCTCTTATTCTAGGTATTGCTATATTAACTAATTTATTAATAAAATCATACATTCTTTTTCCGCGAAGAGTGCAACACACACCAACCGGCATTCCTTCTCTTAATTTGAAGTTTGATATTGCTTTTTTGGATTTTCTTACGGAAGGAGCTTGCCCAGTAATCTTTTTGATATCTGACATGATAGGATCTAAATCTTTTTTACCTTGTTTTTGTAAATAACTTCCTATGCCTACATTAATTACTACTTTGCTTAATTTTGGGAGCGCATGCAAATTCTTTACAGACAAGTCTTCTTTTAATTTTGGGACAATGTTTTTTTTATAATTTTCTTTCATAAATTAATTGCGTTGATCGTTATTATTTTTTTGAAGTTATTTTTTTGTCCAAAGCTTCACTGCTTTTTTTTGCTATTCTTATTTTTTTTCCACCTTGATGTAAATATCCAATCCTTGTTGCTTTTTTTGTTACCGGACAAAGAACTTTTACATTAGAAGCATCAATCGGAGCTTCAAATTGAATTTTTTGACCTGGTTTATTGTTAGTTTTTTTCACGTGTTTAGTTCTGATGTTAACACCTTCTACTATAATTTTATTAGTTTTCTTGAAAGTCTTAGCAACTTTACCAATTTTACCCTTATTCTTTCCTGTTATTACAAGCACGTTATCTTCGATTTTAATTTTCATTTTAAAATTTATTTATAAGACCACAGATTTCTCTTTGCGGTTTAAACGACTTCCGGAGCAAGACTGGCTATTTTCTGAAAATTTTTCTCAGCGAGCTCTCTAGCAATAGGACCGAATACACGAGTACCTTTTGGCACACCATCAGCACCAACTATTACTACGGCATTTTCATCAAATCTTATATATGAACCATCTTTTCGCTTTGTCTCTTTTCTTGTTCTTACAATTACAGCCTTTTGAATGCTTTTCTTCTTTACAGTCCCTTTTGGAGCTGCTTTTTTGACTGATACTGTAATAATATCACCAAGTTTTGCATATCTTTTTCTTGTGCCGCCCGGCACACCTATGCACATTACCTCACTAGCACCTGTATTATCAGCGACGTTTAATATTGTTTGAATCTGGATCATGGTTAATTTAATTTAATTCTGTTTAGTTGGACTAACAGTAGTCCATCTCTTTAGTTTACTAAGTGGTTTTGATTCGTAAATTGTCACAGGATCTCCTTCTTTGTAAAGATTTTCCGGATCATCTGCATAGAATTTTGTTGAGACTTTAAATTTTTTTTTATATTTAGTATGAGTTTTATAATCATCAACTTTCACTACTATCATTTTGTCACACTTGTTACTTGTTACTATTCCTTTTTTAATTCTCATTTTAATAATTTAAGATTATACTTTAGAAGTAATAGCTGTTTCAATGCGTGCTATAACTTTTTTAATATTTTTAATTTTGTGGTTAGCTCGAAGCTGTCCAGTTTTAGCTTCAATAGCAAGCTTTTTTAGCTCTCTTAAAGATTCACTTTTAAGCTTCAGAAGTTCTTTTATGTCCAAATGATTTATTTCAGAAAATTTCATTGTAATAATTTTAATCTTGCGAGATTACTTTGCATTTTATTGGCAATTTGTAGCTTGCCAAATGTAATGCTTCTTTGGCAATCTGAGCAGTGACACCCTCCATTTCAAACAAAACACAACCAGGTTTTACTACATAAGCATAATGATCAACTGAACCTTTTCCTGAACCCATGGGTTTTTCCGCACCTGATCTACTGATTGGTTTGTTGGGAAATATCCTGATCCAAACTTTACCACCTCTTTTAATTGCTCTACTGATGGTCCTTCTAGCGGCTTCAATTTGTCTGGAATTAATTTCTGCACACTCTAAAGCCTTTAATCCATATTGCCCAAAGCTAACGCGACTACCGCCTTTTGCGCTACCTGAGAAGCCAGTACCTCTTCTTCTGTGCTCTTTCCTGTATTTTGTTTTGCTTGGTTGTAACACTGTAATTTTTTAAAATTTAATTATTCAGCTTCTGAAGTCCTATCTTCTTCGCTGTGAGTTTTTTGTGAATTAGAGTTTGCTGATTTCTTAAAAACTTCTCCTTTGTAAATCCAAACCTTGATTCCTATTATCCCATAAGTAGTAGCCGCCTCACCAAGAGCATAATCTATATCAGCTCTAAAAGTGTGTAAAGGTATCGTGCCCTCCGAGAAAGTTTCTGATCTTGCTATTTCTACGCCATTCAGCCTTCCAGCAAGAGAGACCTTAATACCTTTTATACCTTCTTCTTTTGATTTTGCAAGCGCTGCCTTTATGACTCTTCTGTAAGGCAATCTTCTTTCGATTTGATGTGCAATATTTTCTGCTATCAATTTTGCATTTCTGTAAATTGCTTTTATTTCAAGTACATTCACTTCAAAACTTGTATCAAAGTTTTTTTGTAATTTTGCCTTTAATTCTTCTGTACCATCTCCTCCTTTACCTATAATCAATCCAGGCTTTGAAGTGGAAATATTTAAAGTAACCTTATTTGCTTGTCTTAAAATTTCAATGTTAGCTAAACCAGCATGAGGGAATGTTTTTTCTAAATATTGTCTAATGGCAAGATCTTGATGAAAGAAGAAAGCATATTTTTTCTTTGGAGCAAACCATTTAGAATTCCAAGTATTTATAATACCTATACGCATCGATTTTGGATTTACCTTTTGTCCCATGAGTTATTTTTAATAAAAAATTTACTTTTAATCTTTTTTAATTGTTTTTTTGTTTTCTTTGGCTTTTAGAGGCACTTTGACTGCAACCTCTACTTTTATATGACTAGTTGGTTTCATTCTAGGGTTTGCTCTGCCTCGAGATCTTGGAATAGATCTTTTGTAACTTAAACCTTTATCTATATTGATACTTGTAATTTTGAGAGTTTCAATGCTTTGATTAAAGTTATTTTTGGCATTAGAAGCTGCAGACAAAATCACTTTTTGAAGTATTTTTGCGCCTTTTTTTGGAGTGATTGATAGTAGACCCAAAGCTTCTTTTACATCTTTCCCATTAACCATAGAAGCTATAACTCTAGCTTTTTTTGGCGAAATTCTGACTTGTCTTAGTATTGCTTGCACTGTGCTTTTTTTATTTAAATAATATTATTTCTGTTGTTTGGCTAGTTTACCACCGTGCCCCTTAAAAGTTCTTGTCGGAGAGAATTCACCTAGTTTATGACCTATCATCTGATCAGTTACAAATACTGGAATGAATTTTCTTCCATTGTGAACCGCGAATGTATGACCAATCATTTCAGGAGAAATAGTCGAACTTCTTGCCCATATTTTGAGTACTTTCTTTTGAGCGGAAGCATTCATAGCAACTATTTTTTTCTGTAGTTTGGTGTTGATATACGGACCTTTTTTAGAACTTCTTGACATCTTGATTAGTAAATTTAATGTTTAAATTATTTTTTTCTTTGAATAATGAGTCTATCTGAAGATTGCTTCCTTCTTGTCTTCTTCCCTAATGCCGGTCTACCCCATGGCGTCTTAGGGTATTTCAGACCTATTGAGTTTCTAGCTTCTCCACCACCATGGGGATGATCAACCGGATTCATAGCTTTACCCCTCACGCTAGGTCTTTTTCTAAGCCATCTAGTCCTACCAGCCTTGCCTATTGTAATATTGCTATGCTCGGAATTACTTACTGTGCCAATAGTTGCGAAGCAATCTTTTGGAACGTACCTTATCTCGCCAGAAGGCATTTTGATTTGAGCATATTTTTCATCATCCACCGAAACAAGTTGAGCGAAACTACCTGCTGATCTAACTATTTGAGCACCCTTACCTTTGCTAATCTCGACATCAAACATATTAAAGCCAACTGGAATGTTTTTTATCATTAACCTATTACCGTTAACAATTCTTGTTTTTTCTGACGTAACAATTTCATCGCCAACTTTCATTCCTTGGGGTGCGATATGATACCTTTTTTCTCCATCAGTATAATTGACGAGCATAATATACGCAGTCCTGTTTGGATCATATTCTATACTTGTCACTGTTGCCTTTATATTTATTTTGTTTCTTTTGAAGTCAACCATTCTGTACAATCTTTTATGTCCACCACCTCTTCTGCGTACTGAAATCTTTCCATGACTTGCTCTGCCAGCTTTATTTTTTATAAAGAAGGTGAGAGATTTTTCTGGGTCATTGGTTGTTATTTCTTCAAAACTTGCAATAGTCATATGTCTTCTTCCCGGAGTCGTTGCTTTGAATTTTTTAAGCGCCATGTTCTAATTTAATATTTTTATAAATTATTTTTTCTTTTCAGCATTTTCTTTAGCAAAAACATTTATATCTATTGTCTTTGCATCTTTCAATTTAATTATTGCTTTTTTGTAGCTTGGTCTTTTTACCATAGCTTGCCCTCTTTTGCCAAGCCTAGATTTACTTTTTGCGTTTATAATACGTACTGAATCGACATCTACAGCGTATAGAGCCTTTATGGCTTTTTTTATTGCTACTTTATTGGCTGAACTGCTTACTTCAAATATATAAACTCCTACATCATTAGCTGCTGCACTTTTTTCTGTTATCACCGGACCTTTAATGAAGTTATACATATTTATTATTAATTCTTAGCCTTTAAAAATACGCTTTCTATTTTATCCAAAGCTTCTTTTAGAAAAAGAATGTTTTTGAAACTAACAATGTCTTTTATATTTAAATTTTCAGCTAAGACAATTTTTACATTCTCTAAATTCCTAGACGACAATTGCAACACGTTATTGTTCTCAGGCACAACAAGAAGCAGAGTTCTATTGAATGGAAGTTTTTTTAGCATTTCCGCAAAAATTTTCGTCTTAATTTTATCTGTTTCATAATTTTCAAGCGCCGCTATTTCACCATCATTACATTTTAAAGTTAAAGCACTGAATAAAGCTTTTCTTCTTTGTTTCTTTGGCATGAGCTTTGCGAAATTTCTGTTGTTTCTAGGTCCGAACGCCACACCGCCACCTTTCATGTGAATATTTCTTATGCCTCCCTGTCTAGATCTGCCACTACCTTTTTGTGGTCTTGATTTAGCACCCCCGCCACGCACCTCACCTCTAAGTTTGGTGTGCGCAAGGTTAACTCTACCGTTAGCATTTTGCCTAATCAAAGCTTCGTGAATTAAAGTATGATTACAATCTTTGATTGCAAATATTTCATCATTTACCTTGATACTAGCTTTTTTCTCTCCAGCTTGATTATATAAATCAATAGTTGTCATGTTATTTTTTCTTTATTATTAACAAACTGTTTTTTGCGCCTGGCACAGCTCCCTTTACTGCAAGGAGTGATTTTTCAGGATCTAATAATACAATTTGACATTTTGAAATACAAACGTTGTCACCACCCATTCGTCCAGCCATTTTTTTACCTTTTTCAACCCTACCAGGCTTAGCTCGGCATCCAATACTTCCAGGTCTTCTATGAAAATGAGACCCATGTCCACCTGGACCACCACTAAAATTCCATCTTTTCATTCCACCAGCAAACCCTTTACCTTTTGAAACCCCCGTAAGCGACACCATTTCACCTTCTTCAAAAATATTTATCCCAACAAAATCACCCTTTTGATATTCACCACCATTTTTCAAAAGCATTTCTTTTAAATGTTTATATTTTCTTGTTTTCTTTGGTTTTTTAAGAGCCGTAAAGCCAAGAACCAAAGCACTATATCCATCTTTTTCTTGAGTCTTGATTTGGACAATTTCATTTTTCTCTGTTTTGATAACTGTCACTGGAACAGCCGTACCATCTTCACGAAATATTCTGGTCATGCCGATTTTTGTGCCAAGTATGCCTGGCATATCGATAAGAGGTTAATGACTTTTTATAAAACAAAGTCTGCAAACTTGAACTTACAAGGTTTCAAAACCTTCCCAGCTTTTTTAAAGATGGGGCCTCCTTTGCAATTACTAACTTAAACTGACTTTTGCCGAAGCATTGTATTCGAACAAGAATATAAAGTCAATGTTTTTTTGCTAAGTGTAAGTCAACATTTTTATTTCAACATCTACTCCTGCCATAAGGTTAATGTTACTCAGCGCTTCTATGGTTTTAGGTGTACATTGATCTATATCGATAAGTCTATTATGGGTACGCATTTCAAATTGTTCTTTTGAAGCTTTGTTAATAAACGTCGATTTGTTCACTGTAAACTTCTCGATATTTGTTGGAAGAGGCACAGGTCCTCTGAAGATAGAACCAGTTTCTTCAATTGTCTCTATTATAAGACTACATGCCTTATCGATAATTGAGGAATCAAAAGCCCTAATGCGGATTCTTATTCTTTGTTGACTCATTATATTAAAATTTTATTATTCAAGTATTTTTGCTACAACTCCAGCTCCAACAGTTCTACCTCCTTCACGAATAGCAAATCTAAGACCCGCATCCATCGCTACTTTGCAACCTAGCGTAACAACCATTTTGATATTGTCGCCAGGCATGACCATTTCCACATTTTCAGGTAAAGTAATCTCACCAGTTACATCAGTAGTTCTCACATAGAATTGAGGTTTGTAACCTTTGAAAAATGGAGTATGTCTGCCGCCTTCCTCTTTTGAAAGAACGTAAACTTCAGATTCGAATTTGAAATGAGGCTTGATAGTGCCTGGTTTAGCTAATACCTGCCCTCTTTCCACGTCTTCTCTCTCAATACCACGGAGCAGAATACCAGCATTATCTCCAGCTTGTCCCTGGTCAAGTAATTTGTGAAACATTTCTACCCCTGTAACTGTAGTTTTTCTGGAATCTTTGATGCCTACGATTTCTATTTCTTCACCTACTTTTACAATACCTTGTTCAATACGACCTGTTACCACAGTACCTCTACCTTTGATTGAAAACACGTCTTCAATAGGCATAAGGAACGGTTTATCTAAATCTCTTTTAGGTTCCGGGATGTAAGAATCCAAAGTTTCAAGTAATTTCACTATCGGTTCAGCGTCAGGTCCGCTTGGGTTTTCCAAAGCTTTTAGCGCAGAACCTCTAACAATTGGAGTAGTATCACCTGGAAATTCATATTTATTAAGCAGTTCTCGGATTTCCATTTCAACAAGCTCTAACATTTCCTCGTCATCAACCATGTCACACTTATTTAAGAAAACCACGACATAAGGTACATTTACTTGGCGAGCTAGAAGGATATGTTCTCTTGTTTGAGGCATAGGTCCATCTGTAGCAGATACGACAAGTATAGCTCCATCCATTTGAGCCGCACCAGTGATCATGTTTTTGACATAATCGGCATGTCCAGGACAGTCTACGTGAGCATAATGCCTTGCGCTGGTTTCGTATTCTTGATGAGAAGTGGCGATAGTAATACCTCTTTCTCTTTCTTCAGGAGCGTTATCAATTTTATCGAAAGCAACAGCTTTGTTATTGCCTCCAAATTTTGTAGCTGCAACTGTAGTAATTGCTGCCGTCAAAGTTGTTTTACCGTGATCAACGTGACCGATGGTGCCAACATTTAGATGCGGTTTGCTTCTATCGAAAATATCTGCCATAAGTTTAAATTTAAAAGATTATAATTTCAATGCCAGAAGATTTTAGTGCAAAATACTTAGCATTGCAAGAAAATTTTTTTAATCTCTTTTCATCCCTCTTTCTGAAATTATTTTTTCGGTTACATTGTTCGGTGCTTTTGCATAATGTGAAAACTCCATACTGTAACTTGCTCTGCCTTGAGTCATTGAGCGAACATCCGTTGCATAACCAAACATTTCAGATAAAGGTACGTCAGCTTTGATGAATTTTGCAGTGCCTCTATCTCCGGTTTCTTTGATTTGACCTCTTCTTGAATTTAAGTCTCCCATCACATCTCCAAAATAATCTTCAGGAGTTACGCTTTCTACAGCCATAATTGGTTCAAGTATCATAGGAGATCCGGCTTTTGCAGCTTTTTGGAAAGCAAATGAACCTGCCATCTTGAATGCAAGCTCAGAAGAATCGACGTCATGATAAGAACCATCATAGAGTTCAACTTTTACGTCCACAAAAGGATAACCGGCTACAATACCTCTAGTCATAGCCTCTTGAATACCTTTATCAATAGGTGAAATAAATTCTCTAGGAATTTTACCTCCAACGATTTGGTTGTCAAATTTGTAACCTTCGCCCCTTTCAAGCGGCTTAAGTCTAATAAGTACGTGACCATATTGACCACGGCCACCTGTCTGTTTGACGTATTTTTCTTCAGCCTGTGAATCTTTTTCAATTGTTTCTCTGTATGCAACCTGAGGTTTGCCAATATTAGCTTCAACTTTGAACTCTCTTTTCATTCTATCAACGATGATTTCCAAATGGAGCTCTCCCATTCCTGCTATTAAAGTTTGACTGGTTTCTTCGTCAGAGCTTACACGAAATGTAGGATCTTCTTCCGAAAGTTTTTGCAACGCAACACCCATTTTATCTCTATCTGCTTTTGTCTTTGGTTCGATGGATATTTGAATCACCGGTTCCGGAAATTCCATTGATTCCAACATGATTTCATTTTTTTCATCACACAAAGTATCTCCTGTGATTACATCTTTTATACCAATAACAGCAGCGATATCACCGGCTTGAACGGTTTTAATTTCTTCTCTTGTGTTTGAGTGCATTTGAAGTAGACGGCTTACTCTTTCTTTATTGCCTGTTCTTGGATTGATTATATAGCTTCCGGAATTCAAAGTTCCTGAATACACACGAAAGAAAACAAGCCTGCCAACGAAAGGGTCAGTCATTATCTTAAATGCCAAAGCTGCGAATGGTGCATTCTTATCCGGAGCTCTTTCTTGCAGCTCATCTGTTCTTGGGATGATTCCTTTGATAGGCGGAACGTCAAGTGGACATGGCAAGTAATCAACTACGCCATCAAGTAATAATTGCACACCTACGTTTCTAAGTGAACTGCCTGCAAATACTGGATACATATTTCCTGCAATGGTTGCTTTTCTGATAGCATTTTTGATTTCTTCTTCGCTCATTGCTTGTCCTTCCAAGTACTTTTCCATCAATACATCATCATTTTCTGACGCTCTTTCAACTAATTTTTCGCGCATAGCTTCTGCTTTTGACTGCAAGTCTGCAGGAATTTCAATTTCAGATATAGTTTCGCCTTTTGCACCTTCAAATTTATATGCTTTCATTTTGATTAAATCAATCACTCCGCTTAAATCATTTTCAGCTCCAATTGGCAATTGCACGGCTATTACTTTTTTACTTGCTCTTTCGTTAAGTGATTTCATTGCAAAATCAAAATCAGCGCCTGTTTTATCCATTTTGTTCGCAAAAATGATTCTAGGTACGTTGTATTTATCAGCTTGTCTCCATACTGTTTCTGTTTGAGGTTCTACTCCTGCTTGAGCGTCTATTAATAATATAGCTCCATCTAATACACGCATAGACCTTTCTACTTCCACCGTGAAATCTACGT
Source organism: uncultured Candidatus Peribacteria bacterium (assembly GCA_964511025.1). Taxonomy (GTDB): domain Bacteria; phylum Patescibacteriota; class Gracilibacteria; order UBA1369; family GWF2-33-10; genus CAZEDK01. The sequence goes on from CAZEDK010000031.1 coordinate 23,822, forward strand.
GACCGGGAGTGTCAATAATGTTGAATCTATTATTTTTCCAAAAACATGTTGTTGCTGCAGCGGTGATTGTGATACCTCTTTCTTTTTCTTGCTCCATCCAATCCATAGTAGCGGCCCCTTCATGAACTTCTCCAATTTTGTGATTTTTGCCAGTGTAAAAAAGCACCCTTTCTGTAGTAGTGGTTTTACCGGCATCAATATGTGCACAGATACCAAAATTCCGTAAATCGTATAAATCTTGAGACATTGTTTGAGTTTAGTTGTAAGAACTGAGAGCTGAGAACTGAGAAAATTTCGCAATTCTGCTAGCAAGCTAGTTTAGTGTAACAGAGAAAATTCTGTTTTTGAAGCTTAAAGCTGGCTGATTTTAATCATAAGTAACAGAAAAAGCAAGTCTTTTGGGATTTGCATTGGTTTACATAACAAAAAAGGTGAATTTAAAA
>CAZEDK010000032.1:0-22760 GCA_964511025.1 uncultured Candidatus Peribacteria bacterium
ACTATAGGGACCATAGCCAAATAAATATGAATATTCATTACTTTTTATCATTTCTATCGATCCTTTCCAAAAATCAATACGAGAAGATTTTGAAACATTTTGTTCCAAATTGCTAATTTGCTCTTGATTTAAATTATCTAAATTTTGCTTTGGAAATTTATTTTCATGATAACTTTGAAATTGATGAGAAATGAAAAAAGCCACTAAACAAATCAAAACAAAGATTCCAAAATATTTTTTCCATTGTACTTTATCCTTTATTCTTTGTTTTATTCTCCAAATCAAATAAAAAAATCCACAAATAAGAATCATACTAAAAAGAGCAATCATAGCGCCGGCAGAATCTGCCAAAAGAAAACTTATAAAATTTAACAAAAAAAGCAGTCCCCATAGAATTTTGGATGCTAATTTTTTGCTTTGAAAAAATTGCCAGATAATAAATGGCAGTAGCAAAAGCAAGAAATCACTATAAGCATTCGGATAGGCAGAAAATATTTCACGAAAATCCTGAAAAGACCCGGAAAATCTATCAAATGACCTATTGAGATAAGCGTTAAACCCAATCAAAGTGCTTAATGTAGCTGTAAAAATTGAAAAATTAATAAAATAATTTATATATTTTTTCTCCAAAAAGTTTTTTGAAACAATAAAAAATATAAGCAAAGCACCAAAAACCTGAAAAACTTCAATAAGTCCGTAATTTTTTGTTTTTGAAAATAAAAAAGATAAAAAATAAAAAATTGAAAATGTTATAAGCAAAAAATCATAAATATTTAATTCAATTTTTTTTCTTTGCGCTAATAAAAAGATAAAAATAATTCCTGACATTCCAATCAAAAACGCATATACCAAATTAGCTTGCAGACTTATACCTCCTCTATGCAAAACTCCAAATAAAAGCATAGCCGAAAAGAAAAAAAGGATAAGTTTTTGAGGCAGATTGTTTAAAATATATTTTTTTAAAAAAGTACCCATTGACTTGCAAAAACTTAAATCACAGCTATTATAGCTTGGGTAGCTATCAGCGTCTAGCATGTGACGAAAAGTACAGATCAAGGACGCTAATCGCTAAACACTAATCGCTAAACACTAATCGCTAATCGCTCAGATATGTTTTATCCAATAGCACAGCTTCAAAACAAAGTTATTATTGATCCGGACACTGGAGATCCATGTATTGTAACAAAATTTGTATTCTCAAAAGTTGCAAGAGGCGGTGGAGTTGCGAAATGTAGTTTGAAAAACCTAAAAACAGGCGCAAATTTACAGAAAAGTTTTCAAGGCAATGATAAAGTGGAAGCTGCTGATGTAGGTTATATTAAATGCCAATATTTATACAAAGAAGGTGATAATTATGTGTTTATGAATAATGAAACTTATGAACAGTTTGAAATATCAGAAGATAATCTTGAGACTCAAAAATATTTTTTACTTGAAGGTGTAGATGTAGATGTTCAAATGTTTCAAGAACAACCAATCAGTGTAAACCTCAAACCAAAAATGGAATTAAAAGTTATTGAAACCGATCCTGGAGTTAGGGGTGACACAGCAGGAGCGGCAAGAAAATCAGCAAATCTCGAAACTGGCTTAGTTGTGCAGGTGCCACTTTTCATAAATGAAGGGGATACTATCAGAGTTAATACAGAAAGTTTAGAATATTGCGAAAGGGTGCAGTAGGTAAAGCAAAACCCCACAAAAAATAGCTGGAGCATAAGGCAATTTATTTTTAAAAATTAAAGCAAAAATTCCTCCAATGATAAAAATATATAAAAAAATCGATATTATTTGACTGGATTTTAGTGAAAAAGCTATCAAAGCCAGTAATTTAATATCTCCTCCGCCAATCCACTTTTTCAAAAAAGGATACATAAATATCAATACAAGCAAAGATCCATTTAGCAATTGATGAAAAATAAAAACTAAACTTTTTGAATATAAAAAATAACTTAAAACAATAACAAAGCCAAAAGTTAATACGATATTGTAAATCTTTTTATTATATAAATCTGTTAAGGCGGATATAAATGAAATTGATAAAATCACGAAATAACTGAAATTCATTAATTTAAATTTAAAAAAAGTATTAAACCCGGACCTAAATAAATAATTAAAAGTGCAGGGAATATACAACAAATAAGCGGAAACATTATTTTGACAGAAGCTTCACGTGAAATTGTTTCAGCCTTTTGTCTTTTTTTGACTCTAATTAATTCTGATTGAATTTTTAAAGCTTTTGAAAGCGGGACACCAAGTTTTTTTGATTGATTAATGAGTAAACACAATTTATCAAAATCGCTACTTTGTATTTTGTTTTTTAAATTTTCAAAAACTGTTTCAAGAGAAAATCCATATTTTATTTTGAGATGAAGCTTTTTGAATTCTAAACAGGTAGCGTTATTCGAAGATTTAGAAAGATAATAAATTGCATTTTCTATGTTATTGCCGCTTTCCAATGCTAAAATTAAAAAATCAATAGATGCGTTGAAATGCTTGTCAAACTCTCGTTTTCTTTTGCTGCTCGCAGCCTTAAGCCACAAAATCGGAATTTTTAAACTTAAAAAAAACAAAAATATATATAATAAAATATTAGTTAGTGTCCAACCAAAAAACCAAATGCGCATTATTGTATAAAGATCAGTTGAAAAAACACAGAATTGTTGGACTGATAATATATCTTCAGTGCTTACATTGTATGGATTTGCAATTTTTTGCAACAAATTTTCTATTTTATTTCTATCATTAAGACGCGATACCAAATATCCAGCTTTGAAAAGTTTCAATTTAAGAAATCTAATAAATAATGGAATTTTTAAATTTTCAGATGCAGTTTTTAGATTTTCAAAAAATAGATATTTATAGAGAAAATAAAAAAACAATATCAGTAATATAATCGACAAAATAATTTCTTTTTGAAACATATTAAAATTTAATTTTTATTATTTTTCGTATCCATAAAAACCCAATTAAATCTAGAAAAAGCGCGAAAAAAACTAAAAAATTGCCAAGTTTTGTATTAAATAAAGGTGCAACATAAGAAGGACTTAAAAAACTAAATATCAAAATCGAAAAAGGACCGAGTAAAACAAGAAGCAATGCTGATAATTTACCTTGTGCCGTATATGAAGCTATATCTTTTTCAAATTTAAGTCTTTCTCGCAGGCTATCTGTAAATCTATCCAAAACATTAGTCAAATTACCACCTGTTTTTTGTTGCATTTCGATAATTGAACAAAAGAAAGAGATATCAGGAATTTCTATTTTTTCTTCTAAATATTTGAGTGCTAAACTCATAGATTGATTAAGTGAGAGTTTGGAGCTGAAATTTTTTAAATATGTTTTGAGAGGTTCATTTGCTTCGAGCGCTACAAAGGCGATAGCATTTGGGAAATTATAAGAAGCTTTGAGGCTATATGATAAAGCTTCAAAAATCGATGGCAATTCTTCATTTATTCTTTTTAGTAATTTAGAATACTTAAATTCAATAAAAAACTTGATAAAAAGTAAAAAGATAAAAACAAAAAACATTTGCCAAAAAATCGAAATTTTATAAATCACACCAGTAAACATTACACACAAATAAACAGTAAATATAAAAAATAAAAATAAAGAAAAATGTATTTTGAAATTAAGAAAATGATATTTTTTAAAAATCTCTTTTGTAATGGAAAAATTAGCTAAATACAAATCTATTTTCTCAAAGAATCTTAAGCAGTAATTTTTAAACTGATTCAAACAAAATAAATCTTTAATAGTTTTTTTATCCAAAAAATCAAAGTAAAACAAAGCAAATGTAATCAATAAAAAAACAATAAAAATCAAAGTAAAAACTATAAAAACATATCTATTTTGTAAATCAAAAAACATTAGTTAAAAGAATTAATTTCTAATGGGACATTGTTTGTTTTTATAAAAGAATCGGTCTTGCTGTCATAGAAAAACCATTTTTTCAGTTCATAATCAGTTAAATGCAAATCAGCTTTATAAACTTGTGAGATTTCAACCATTTTTCTTGCACCACCTGCAATTCTTTTCATCTGAATAATCAAATCAATTGCACTAATAATCTGAGGACGTAATGCACTCAGTGGCAAATCCAAATCAGACATAAGCGCCATGGTTTCTATGCGATACATTGATTCAAGCGGAGAATTAGCATGAACAGTTGTGAGAGAGCCTTTGTGACCAGTATTCATAGCTTGAAGCATATCAATCGCCTCACCGGATCTTATTTCTCCAACTATAATTCTATCGGGACGCATACGTAGAGCATTTCTAAGTATTTGTCTTATAGTCACCTCTCCAGTTCCTTCACTATTTGCGGGTCTTGTTTCCAAACTGATAATATGTGGATTTTTGATCCTCATTTCAGCGCTATCTTCTATGGTAATTATTCTTTCCGAGCTATTTATCAAGTTAGATAAACAATTAAGAAGCGTGGTCTTGCCACTGCCTGTGCCACCGCTAACAACAATATTCCATTTATTTTGTACACACTGACTAAGAACATTTGCCATTTCAGAAGTCAAAGTATGGTTTTTTACAAAATTTTCCAACTCAAAAACTTCTTTTGGAAATTTACGTATAGTCAATACAGGTCCAAGCAAACTTAACGGAGATATAATTGCGTTTACTCTGGATTTATCAGGCAGTCTCGCGTCAACCATAGGGCTTGATTGATCTATTCTCCTTCCAGCTTTCGAAACAATAACATTAATCAAATTCATTAATTCATCATCTGATGAAAATTGGATATCACTTTTATAAAGTTGTCCTTTTTTTTCAAAATAAACATTATCTTTACCGTTCACCATAATTTCTGAAATCATCTCATCTTTCAGCAAAACTTCAATTCTTCCAAGTCCAAAAAGCGAATCACAAACTTGAGTGAAAAGTTCTCTTTTTTCATGTAAATCTATTAAATTCACTTCTTGATCAATTAAATTTTCGATAAATGCTTTGATATCAGCTTCGGATAAATTTTCAAACTCTCCTTCATCGAGTTTATGCAAAAAGATATTTATTATTAAATTTTTATAATAAGTAAGGGTCATATAGATTTATTAAATGGCAAAATTGTAAGCTGTATTAAAAAATCATTAGCGATAGCATACATCAGTGCAGATATCTCCTGATCGTTTAAAGCAAGGATAATATTACGATTACTGTTTTTGCTTTCACTGATGTCAATTATTTGAGCGTTTCTTATAATAAATCCATCATCTTGAAAACTTATTTTTTCCTTTGCTATCGCTATATCGACATAATCTTTTATCTTTGTGCCAGTACTTGAAATAAGCAATTTTTCATTGATGGCAAAAGCTTTTTTATCAGAATTTAATTTTAATGCCAAAGAATTTGAATCTATAGTGTCAAAAAAATAACTTTCATAAAAAATAGCATTTTTGGGTATTCCGTATAGTACAATTTTACCCAACAAATCATCTTTGTCTTTAAAAATTTGTGAATTTTCAAAAAAACTTGGTACAAAAACTTTATTTAAATCTTCATCTGTTAATATTTGTCCAGATTTGATTTCTCGATTTGCCACAATGAGCTCTATCCATTCATTTTTTCTTTCAAATTTTGAAGTCCAGTAAAATAAAGCAATTACAGCCATAATAAATGTCAAAAAGCTCAAAATTAAAAAATTACGTTTAGCAGGTAGCATAGTTTTAAATTTTTTGAAAAACATAATATTAAATTAATTTCTAATACGAATTGAATTGATAGATTCGACAGTGATTTTTAAATTTTCAATTTCAAATAAATCTCCTAAAAGCAAATTAAGTTCTTGGTGCAAAATAACTTTTGTAAAAATTTCTTTATCTGAGTCTGTGTAATTATAAGGATAGATAATTTCATAGCTGTAATTATTTATATTGTTGCTTTGCGCGTTGATATCAATATATGTCAAAACGATATTTGCAATTTCATTATAATTTTCGGCAATTTCTGCAATATCTGCTTCAGTAAGCAAATCTAGAGCGTTTAGAGTTTCAGCTTCAGGATTTTCATTGATATAATTATCTGCCTTTTTTGCAATCATATCCGACACAACCGTAGATCCGCTATGACTTGCGTTATCGCAAATAGCTTGTAGTTTTGCGAAATGTAAATAGATGGAGCCGATATTGACAGAAAGTCCGAGCATAATTATTAATAAAAAAAGTATTATTGTGATGAAAAGCAGCGTGGTTGCTTCTTTTTTATATTTCTTCATATTCAATTCTGGATTTAGACACGGAAGTAACCGTCAAATAATCGTCAGAAAAAATCTCCACATAAAAAGGTAAAGTATATCTAAGTTCCACAGTCAAAGTATCACCCTTTGTTCTATCTATAGAATTTTCATCTTCCGGGTCTATAGTTATTTGATATCTGCTCAAATCACCGTCAAAAGCTTTTGTCGCATCCTCAATAGCAGCAATTACTTGATCATTTTGGTTGGTTTGTGCTCCAATTCTTGCGCCTTCTTTTGCCGCGTAGGTAATAACCTGCTGTGCTGTGAACATGTAGGAAACTATGACGATGCCTATGATTATAAGCATCAAAACAGGTAAAATGATTGCAAATTCCAAAACCGCCTGCCCATTTTGATTTTTTAAAAAAAGTTTCATCAGAAAAGTAATTCTGATTAATTAATGCATGAACTTTGTTAAAATTTCGTTAAAAATCGAAACTTTTTAGGAATTTCGTGTGGATTTTATAAATTTTTGGCATATAACTAATATATGCTTTATATCTTAATTTTATATTTATGCATAAAATTCTCTCAAAATTTGGCAAAGATGAGTCGGGACAGGCTCTTTCTGAATATGCGTTAATTTTAGCTTTGATTGCGGTCGTTGTAGTTGGGGTAGTTAGTAGTCTTGGAACTGAAATCAAAGAAGTATTTCAGGATGTGATTGATTCACTTAGTGGCAGCTCATCTTAAAAAAACCGGAATTTCAATAATATTTTTAGTGCCTTTTGGTGCAAGAAAAATTTTCCATGGCCTTAAATTTTTCTTTGTAGTGATAATTTGTTCGTTTTTGTCTAGACAAATAATGTCCACATTGAATCTCATGCCAAAAGTGTGAATAGCACGACAATTTTTCAATGCAAGTCCAAAATTAGATTTTTTGCGAAAACTCAATCCAAGAAATCTTTGCCAAAAGGTTTTAGCTTCTCTGATTTCCATTTTTTTATGATTTGAATTTATAATTTGGCTCTTAATTCTTCGACTTCATCTCGAAGATCAGCCGCTTTTTCAAATTCCATGTTTTTTACGGCAAGATCCATTTCGTCTTCGAGTTTTTCTATGAATTCCTTGATGATTTCTTTTGGCATTTTTTGTACTTTTTCAGATCTTCTCTTTGTTCCGCCTTCTCTTTTACCCATTGATATATCTTTTACCGCTTTTATGATGGTTTCGGGGGTTATCCCATGTTTTTCGTTGTGCGCAATTTGTATAGCGCGACGGCGATTGGTTTCATCGAGAGCTGCTATCATTGCATCTGTCATTTTGTCCGCGTACATAACTACATAACCATTTGCATTACGAGCTGCACGACCTATCGTTTGAATCAAGCTTGTTGTTGAACGAAGAAAGCCCTGCTTGTCAGCATCAAGTATTGCAATGAATGAAACCTCTGGCAAATCGAGGCCTTCACGAAGTAAATTGATTCCAACTATTACATCTATTGTTCCTAAACGTAGATCGCGTAAAATTTCTATACGTTCCATGGTATCTATATCTGAATGTAAATAACGTACTTTTATCCCTGCGTTTATTAAGAAATCAGTCAATTTTTCTGAATCTTTTTTGGTCAAAGTCGTAATCAAACAGCGTTCGCCAGCTTTTATTCTTTGTTTTATGTGATTTAAAATATCATCAATTTGATGTTCAGTTGGCTTCACGTCGACAAGTGGATCTACAAGTCCTGTTGGTCTTATGATTTGTTCCACATAATTTTCTTTCTTAGTTTGTATCGCTTCATATTTCGAAGGTGTTGCTGATATAAACATTGTGTTGTTCATAAACTGCTCAAATTCTTCAAATTTCAAAGGTCTGTTGTCGTGAGATGATGGTAGTCGAAAACCGTAATCAACAAGACTTTGTTTTCTGGAAAAATTTCCATTATACATGCCGCCTATTTGTGGAACTGAAATATGTGATTCATCTATAAAAAGCAAAAAATCGTCAGGAAAATAATCCATAAGTGTTGTTGGAGCTTCTCCTGGCATTGCTCCTGCCAAATAACGTGTGTAGTTTTCTATACCGCTGCAATAACCGGTTTCCAGCATTAGCTCTATATCATATTCAGTTCTTGTTTTGATTCTTTCAGCTTCAACCAGGCGACCAATCTTTAAAAACTCATTATATCTGATATCCAAATCTTTTTTGATTTCTGCTACGGCTCTTTCAATTTTTTCTTTTGTGGTTACGGCGTGTTTTGCCGGAAATATTGTTATGTCACTCATTTCACCAAGTATTTCTCCGGTAAAGTGGTCGATTTCTGTAATTTGCTCTATTTCATTTCCAAAAAATTCCAATCTGTATGCGCTTTCTCCTCCTGGAGGAAAAATTTCAACAAGATCACCAAGAACTTGAAACATTCCTGTTTCAAAAGTCAATTGAGATCTTCTATATTGAATTTCAGTAAGCTTCCTTAGCAATTTATCTCTTTGAATTTCTTCGCCTACTTTTATTTTTATCGCAAGCGCTTGATAATCTTCTACTGATCCCAGACCGTATATACATGAGACGGAAGCAACTATGATTACATCTTTTCGAGTAAGTAGATTCATGGTTGCGGCATGTCTGTATTTATCTATTTCTTCGTTTATGGAAGCATCTTTTTCAATATAGGTATCACTGCTTGCTATATATGCCTCAGGCTGATAATAATCATAGTAAGATACAAAGTAACTGATTGCATTTTCCGGGAAAAATTCTTGAAATTCACTACAAAGTTGTGCTGCAAGTGTTTTGTTGTGAGTAAGTACAAGAGTTGGCTTTTGCAATTGATTAATTGCGTTTGCCATTGTAAAGGTTTTGCCAGAACCTGTTACTCCAATCAAAGTTTGAAATTTTGTTTTCTTTTTAAAAGCTTCAACTATTTTTTTGATAGCTGTGGGCTGATCTCCCGCAGGTTTGAATTTCGAACAAAGCTTAAAATCTTTCATATAAATTTATATTTCATTAAATATAGGTACTTGATAGATCTTAACTAAAAAAAATATTTTGCGCTAGAGGATTTAGACTTCCATTTCTTCTATTTGCTTAACAAGAGCAACTCTTTCGTTTTCAAGAAATTTATATTGATACTTCTTCAAATCTTCTTCTTTGCCTTCAGAGAGCTTTTGATGAATAAACGCCAAATATTCCTTGATACCTTTATAGTCAATTTCTTCTTTGAGTTGCGCGCTATAAGCAAGAATTGTTGCATGATTCTCATCATTGTCAAAAATTATAAAAGCTCTTTTTATTAAATAAACTATTTCACTATCTTCTAACTCAATCAAAGCAGGACTATATGATATTACACCAGCAAAATCGATATAAGAAGCTAGGATTTGCATATCTCCTAGCTCATCAGTAATATAAAGTGATTTAACTTTTTCTAATATCATTTCTTTTTCCGGCGTTTGTATTGTTAGACTAAAATACGACATCATATAACTTAAAGTTAATTTATTTTTGTAATTTATGTCTTTCTTTTACTTCATCGATAGTACCAGCCAAATAAAAATGAGTTTCATTAATTTCATCATGTTTTCCATCCAAAATTTCTCCAAAACTTCTAATTGTATCTTCTTTCTTAATATATTGACCCGGAGTTCCTGTGAATTGTTCAGCTACATGAAAATTTTGAGATAAGAATTTTTGTATTTTTCTAGCTCTTTGTACGGTTAACTTATCTTCTTCTGAAAGCTCATCCATGCCAAGTATAGCTATAACATCCTGCAATTCTTTGTACCTTTGAAGAATTTTTCTAACTTCCGAGGCTACCCTATAATGATCTTCACCGACCAGTTCAGGCCTCAAAGCGACAGAGTTTGATTCAAGTGGATCAACTGCAGGATAAATACCCATAGCTGCCAGTGACCTAGAAAGAACTATCGTTGCATCCAAATGTGCAAATGTAGTTGCCGGAGCTGGATCTGTAAGATCGTCCGCTGGCACATAAACCGCTTGCACTGACGTAATAGAACCTCGTTTTGTAGAAGCAATTCTTTCTTGAAGTTTCGCCATATCTGAAGCCAAAGTTGGCTGATAACCTACGGCTGAAGGTAAACGTCCAAGCAGAGCTGATACTTCAGAACCCGCCTGAGTAAAACGAAAAATATTATCAATAAACATCAAAATATCTTTTCCATCGTCACGGAATCTTTCAGCAATAGCAAGACCCGTAAGAGCTACTCTCATACGTGCTCCCGGTGGCTCATTCATTTGACCAAAAACCATCGCAAGCTTATTTATTACTCCAGCTTCCTGCATTTCATTAATAAGATCATTACCTTCTCTAGATCTTTCACCCACTCCAGCAAATACAGAATAACCACCATGAGCCATGGCAACGTTATTTATAAGTTCCTGCATCATAACTGTCTTACCTACTCCAGCCCCTCCGAAAAGCGCTACTTTACCACCTTTGATAAAAGGACAAAGCAAATCTATCACCTTAATACCTGTTTCAAAAATTTCAATTTTTTCACTTTGTTCTGTAAATACTGGCGCATCAGCATGAATTGGTCTTCTTTCTATATCTGTCGGTAAATTTTCACCTTCATCAATAATATCACCGGTCACATTGAGAACTCTTCCCAGTACCTTTTCCCCAACCGGTGTCATTATTGGACTTAAAGTATCTATAACTTCTTGTCCGCACGCCAAACTGTCTGTTGTAGACATAGCAACTGTTCTCACTACGCCGGCACCAAGATGAGCTTGAACTTCAAGAACTAGTCTAGAGCCATTTTCCATAACCGTGTGTAGAGCAGCATAAGTATCAGGAATGTGATCGACAAAATATACATCGACTACTACGCCTATCACACGTATTATTTTACCTTTCGGAAAAGTTTTTGTTGTCATAATTTATAGATTATTAATTATAAGCTGCCGCCAACTATTTCTGCAATTTCTTGAGTTATGGCTGCTTGACGAGCTTTGTTAAATGTTAAAGTTAATTTATCTATCATTTCGTTTGCCGCATCTGTTGCATTTTGCATGGCAATCATTCTACTTGAATATTCTGAAGCTTTTAACTCAAAAAAAGACTGTAAAAACAAGGCTTCTATGACATTAGCAACCAAAACTTCAACTAAGCTTTCTTTTGAGGGTTCAATAATCGGATCCTTAACGTCATCGTTTTCAATATTAATCTCATCAAATCTTTCTAAATCAGGTATTATGTTTTTTAAATTAATGTGCTCCTCAACCATTTCACTTGAAAAAGGAAGATAAGTTTTAATTACAGGATAAAACACAAGTGAATTTTTATAATGAGGCGCCACCATCACAACTTTTTTTATATCCTTGCTTAGCCAATAATGAACTATATCGTCAACAATTTCTAGTGCCTCCATAGATTCAAGCTTTTCTTTCAGTCCTTTAAAAGATTTTTCTACTTTTATATTGTTATACTGCGCGTAATCAAAACTTTTTTTACCTATTGTAAAAACTAATCTTTCCTCTTTAGGGGTCTTGTTCCAAATATTCGAATTAAATAAAGTCTTAATCATTTTGGTATTGAGAGGTCCGCACAAACCTTTGTCTGAAGTGTATAATACAAAAAGAGTTCTACCTTCTGTACGCTGTTCAATTAATTCTGATTTAATGTCTTCATTTAGATTTTTTTTAAGTAATTTAAGTAGTTCCCAAGAATAAGCCCTACTAGAAAGCGCCTTTTTTTGAAAAAATTTCATTTTGCTAGCAGCCACAAGTTGCATAGCTTTTGTAATTTTTTTTGTATTTTTAACAGATTTAATTCTTTTTCGAATTGTAATTAATGAACCTGCCATTTATTTTAATTAAAAAATAATTCTAAAGTTTTATCTAAATTATCTTGTATTTCAGTCGTTAACTCCTTTCTGTCCATAATATCCTTAATAATATCTTGTTTGCTAGCTTCAAAATGTGAAAGCAAAGTTTGCAACTTAGCTACAACAGCACTTTCTTCAATTTCGTCTAAATACCCCTTAGTAGCAGCCCAAATAACAACTACTTCTTCCCATAACTTATATGGATGATTTTGCTTTTGCTTCATACTCTCAACCACTCTTTTTCCTCTTGTTAATGCTTTCTTTGTAGTTTCGTCAAGATCGCTAGAAAACTGTAAGAAAGCTTCCAATTCATAATATTGCGCTAAATCAAGTTTCATAGTACCTGATATTTTCTTCATTATTTTTGTTTGAGCTGAACCTCCCACACGAGATACAGAAATACCTACGTTAATAGCTGGTCTGATACCTTTGTTAAATAAATCAGTATCCAAGAATATTTGCCCATCAGTAATTGAAATTACATTTGTTGGAATATAAGCAGATACATCGCCTGCTTGTGTTTCAATTATAGGCAGTGCAGTAATTGAACCTCCGCCATATTTTTCATTTAATTTTGCGGCTCTTTCAAGAAGCCTTGAATGTAAATAAAATACATCACCAGGATAAGCTTCACGTCCAGGAGGTCTTCTGAGTAGAAGCGACATTTCTCTATATGCTACTGCATGTTTTGATAAGTCATCATAAATTATCAAAACGTCTTTACCTTGATCCATAAAATATTCTGCTATTGCGGATCCAGCATAAGGAGCTAGAAATTGCATCACAGCACTACTAGACGCTGGAGCTGAAACTATTATACTATAATCCAAAGCTCCATGCTGTTTCAAAGTCTGATATATCTGGGCTGTCTTAGATTCTCTCTGGGCAACCGCAACATATATACAAAGCATATTTTGATCTTTTTGGTTAAGCATTGTATCTACTGCAATTGTAGTTTTACCTGTCTGTCTATCTCCTATTATAAGTTCTCTTTGTCCTCTACCTATTGGTACAAGAGCATCAATAGCAAGAATACCAGTTTGCACAGGCTGATGTACTGACTTTCTAGCCATTACACCTGGAGCTATCTTCTCATGCGGATATTTTTTCTTAGACTCAAATTGACTAGCGCCATCTAATACATTCCCCAGCGGATCAACTACTCTACCAATAATTTCTTCAGAAACAGGCATATTTAAGAAATGTTTTTTTGATTCAACAAAAAGCCCCTCTTTCACGCCGGCACCTGATTGCAAAACAAGCGCGTAAGCCAGATCTTTTTCAAGATTCATAATAATTGCCTGATTTGAACTGCCTTGAATTTCAACAACTTCACCCATTTTCAATCCAGCTAAGCCTTTTATAAGAATTACTCCATCTTTATAAGATTCAATAACTCCTACATTCTTAGCGCTGTCATCTTGAAATTGATCTGAAGTAAATGCTTGTTCTATGGATTCAAGAAACTGTTTTAGTGTATCTGTTGACATAATATTAAACTTTATATTGATAATTGAGTTATTTTTTGGACCTGCATATACCATGAATGGTCTGCAATTTTTCCGTTAATAAAAATTCGCATACCTCCAATTATTCCACTATTTATTTGGAATTCAGGGAAAGATTTTGGATATTTATCTAAAAAATATTTTCTTAGTTCAAATTTCATATTTTCTTCTATTTCAGCAGCGCTTTGTAATAATATATAAGGAGCATCTTGATAAAACTTAAGAAAATCATTAATTTCATCATTTATTTCCTGATAAGTATTTTCTAAAATAGAATCTATAACATTTAACTCCAAAGTTGAAGTTCCTCTGATTATCTCTTTGAGTTGGTGCGCCCTAACACTTCGTTCCAAAAAGAAAAATTTACTTTCAAGTTTGTCTAGTATAAAAGAAAATTCTTGTGTTAAAAATTTACAAATATTTATCATCAAATCCGCACTGAAAGTTCTAAAATTTTCTTTATTTTCTATATAGTTGAGAAAATCTCGTATATCCTTAAAAAATCCCTTTTCAGATAAGTTCTGAAAATAAGACACAAAAGTACGAGGATAGTTTGCACTTAAAAAGTTTTTTATAACTTCTTCTCTTTTTAAAGCATCAAAAGAAAAAAATTCCTCTTCTTTTCTTAGCAGCAAAACCGCATCTCTTATAACCGATATACCAATTTCATTTATCATTTTTCTTTATTTTTTATAATTTTGCCAAGCTTCAGCTACACTAGACTGAACAAGCTCACTTGGAATTTTATTTGAAACTATGTACATAACCATTCTTTGTACCATTGAGAGCAAATCTGCTTTCAGTTCTTTTTGTAAATTGTTTTTCTGTTCATCTATTGCGGTTTTGACTTCAGCCATCATTTTGATCTTTTTGGCTTCATTTTCAGCGTCAAACTCTTTTTTCTTTCTTTCCATGTCATTTCTCATGGTTTTTATTTCTTGATCCATTCTGATTTCCATTTGTTTTTTATCTTTTTCAAATTTTTCCATTTGAGTAGCTAACTCCATTTTTAGTTTTTCGGCTTCTTCAATGTTACTTTTGATCGACTGTCTTCTATCTTCCAGCATTTTCAAAAGAGGACCGGAAAAAAATTTAGCGATAATCAAGACAATCAGACCAAAGTTGACAGCATAGACAAGCAAGCTAGTCAAATCAATACCGAGTCTGGCAAGATTTTCCATATTAATAAAAAATTACATGACAAAAAGAATAATCAGTGAAATAACCAAAGAATAAATACCGGTAGATTCAGTGACTGCCATAGCCACGAACATATTAGTAAGAATTTTGGAGGCTAGCTTGGGATTGCGTGCCATGGCTTCGATAGCCTTGCCACCAACATAACCTTCACCAATACCGGGACCAATGGCGCCAAGACCCATACATAGGCCGGCAGCCAACAATCTAGTAGCTTCGATGTCCATAAATAATAAATTAGATTATAAAAGATTTTAAAAAATTAATCAAGTGTTCATCTCTTTTACTGAATTGGCGACAATAGAAATAAAAGCCATTGCTAAAATGGCAAAAACCATAGCCTGAATTAATCCGGACAGCATTCCCAAAGCAAAAAACGGAATTGGCACCAAAAACTGAGTATAAAAAGACAAACCAGCAATTACAACTGCCATTACTTGTCCGGCAAAAATATTTCCAAAAAGACGAGCCGACAGTGACAATATCTTAGCTACTTCGCCTACTATATCAAGCAAGCCAAGAAAAAACTCCAAGCAAGCATTAGGCACATCTTTGAATCTTCTTATTTTCAAAAATTCTCGAATCCTAATAAAATTCCCTAAATGTCTAATCGGAGCCGTAGTGAAAGCTATATAGTGAGAAACACCTGAAACAATCAGAGCGAGAGATATGGTCAACGCAAAATGAGAAGTAGGAGCGGTAAAAATAAAAGTACTACCATCTAGCACCAAGCTCTGCACCAAAGGAATCAAGGTGAAATAATTGGCAATAAAAATAAAAACAAAAAGAGCCACAATCAAAGCCGTATGTTTTTTAGCCTTCTTAACGTCACCATGTGCTTCCAGCAATCTTTCATAAAAAAATCCCACCAAATCCTCACAGATCAACTGTAGCTTTCCCGGTATCAAAGTCATTTTTTTGTACACCACCAAAACCAAGCCTAAAAGTAAAAGGGTAACTATGAAGCTGGAGAAGATGGCATTATTTACTGCTAGTCCGCCAATCTCAAAAATCTGCGGAGGAACAATGGAAATTTCGGGAATATTTGCCATATTTATTTTAAAATATCTTTTTTAACTTTTTTGTAAATTACTACCTGATTCAAAGGAAAAGAAACCGCTAGCAGAACTATCATTACAAAAGGTTTTGTTCCTAGATATCTATCTATCACATAGCCTAGTCCACCAAACAAAATTATCATTCCAATTGTAATCGTCACAATGTATATTGTTATTTTGCTCTTCTTTGCAAGATATTCATCCCATTTTTGACTTTGCTCTTCATTGTCAGCTTGTTCTTTTTTGACCATGATTTAATTTCGTAAAAAACTTAAATATTTATTTAAGTTAAATTTCAAATCTAATTTTCGACGCATCGAGTCTATAGACAGACAAAAAAAAAGTCAATACTCGATTTTTTTTGGGTTTCAAGAGGGATTATAAATAAAATATAGGACTGTTGACTATTTTATAAATCCAATATAAAATGCTTTCCTCCTAAAACATATTGGATATATGTCAAGTCAAGTCAAGATTAGGTAACTGCTAATTGACTAAGGTGTAAAAAAATATTATAATCATAAGATTCAAAATCAACAATAACAACTAAAAATTAATACTTAAATTATATGAAAGAAAGTAGATTTATATATAAAAATCTTGTACCTTTAATAGGCTTAACAACTAGCCTACTGTCAGCAAGTCCCGTACTGGGAAATGAGCCAACTCCTTGTGATTATTTTCAAGAAGTTGCTGATGATGGCTCATATGAAAATAGAGCTCGTATTTATGATGAATTAGGTTTGGCGGAAACGTACGGTTCTTATACTGGCACTGCGACACAAAATCAAGAATTAGTTAGGGCCTATAAAGAATTACCTTTTGAATATTTTCGGAGAAAATATGGCGACGGTTCTTTGAAGAAACGAATGGAAGTTTATAATCAATTAGGCTTAGAGAGTCAGTTTGGTGTTTATAAGGGTACAAAAACACAGAACTTGAATCTGGTTGATGCTGATAAAAAAGCAAGCACAGCGTCTATAGTTTATAAATTTACAAGAGAGGCTTTGGCCAGTACTTTTGACAGTGAAACATCTTCTACTGCGACCGATGGCAGTATAAAATTGGATGAAAACACTTTCCGCCAAATAGTAGAAGAAATCGGTTATCCGGAAGAAAGTGATTTTGCTCAATCTTTAAGTCCATGTCTAGAATCCCTTAAACAAGCCGGCACAACAACAGATTTAAAAGCTCAATTAAACAAACTTAAAAATCCCGAATCAGTCAACTCTACTGAGTATATAGCTTGCGAAGAATTGATATTAATGATGGAAGACCCGAGTCGCTTTGATGCTCAAACAATAGAAGAAGCCAAGACTATAGCTGAATCAGGAAGTCATTCTTCGGAAAGCTCAAGAGCGCTAAATGAATTGTTAATGATAATATTATCTGCTTGGTCCGCTACTCTGATGTTTTTATTAGGTGATATCATCAAAACAAAAATCAAGAAAGAGCCAGCTAATTCTTCAAGAAGAACCGTCTTGAAGGGTTTGTTAATCGGACTTGGGCTGGCAGGGGTAGCTGCCATGAGTGGGAAATTATACTTAGGAGACGAAGCTTCTTCAGAAAAAGAGGAAGAAGGAGAAATAAATTCTGAAATGATTAGAGGTATTTTTGATAAGGCAATTGCTAATCAATATCCGTCTTCAGGCAATAAAGCCACTATGGTTGGAATGATTGGATGGTTTGGAGCGGCAGTAATACGCGGATTTTTACCAGAAAAATTACAAAGTTTAACCGCCCTTAATAATCATGCTCTTAATCAACTAGGAGTATTTTCACCTACCTCGGGTTTGGCCATGTTTGCGGCGGAAACTTTAGGTAGATTGCCTTTCCTTCATGGCAGTTCAAATGAATATGACCGAGAAACTACTTATCACCACGAAGAAGGAGAAGTTTATGGTAGTATTTATTTAGTATTTTTGATGTCATATTTAGCTCATTTTGCCGAACAAGGAATTCATGTCAGTCCTGAAGCCGACAGAATGCTAAAAGAGTTTATGTCTGGCTATAATGCTATATCTGGTGGCTACCAGCTAGACGAAAGTCAAGATAGGCCAAGTGATAATGCAACAGAACCAGAATGGCAGGGGCACATGGAAAAAGCTGAAAGAGATATGATGAAAGCTACAACAGACATGCTTTCATACACAGCCGCTACTGCTTTTACTATTATTCCTACTGTTTATGGAACGTCATCCTTTGCAGATGGAGTAGAAAGAAAATATGCTGTGGTAGCTTTTGAATATTTTTTAGCAAAAGCACATTTATCAGGTAAATCTGGAGATGAAGCCAAACGAGAAGCTATAGCTCATGTATCCAATGCTGCTGGAGAAATGCTAATTTTTGGTGAAACCTTAAAAAGTAAAATTCATGCTCTGTTAGATTTCTTTAAAGCAAAGGATGCCAATGAAGCCATTGCACAGCATTTTTCTTCTAAGCTAGCTTACACCGATAATATCTTAGCCGGATTGGGTGTGGATGGTCCCTGTATTCCCGTCTTTTTGAAACTTTTAGAAACTGCCGGTCCAAAAGGTATCTTGCATTATTATGAAATGATGATCCCTAACATAATGAAATACACTGCTGTTGGCATGGAGCAGCTTCTGGTAAGAACCATCGGACTTAAATCTACTGCAGCAAATCAACCAAGGCTGCTTGCGCAAGCCATTGGAGAAACAATTGTTAATGGTTCAATTATTAATTTAAGGTTGTTTTTAGAGCTGGCAAAAAAACCTTTTGTAGACAGAAAGCTGGATAGGAGCGCCGCTTTTGTCCAGGACATTTTGGCTAGAGCTAATGGCGAAGAAGTGGTGAGCCAAATAGAACAGCATATTGAACAACAAGGTGATCAGGCCTTTTCTTTTGATTTTAAGGTAACAGACTTTGGTCAAGAACTATATGGTTGGCTGAAGGAAGCAACAGATAATATATTTACACATCCAGGAGCAGCAATGGGTGAAGTAGAACATAGAAGACCAAAATCAAAACAAGAAAAGGAACTCATCAGACGTTTACACGCAGTCATTCTGGAACGTTGTCAAATTCTAGTTGAATGGGACACTCATGACACAGATAAAAAGAGAGAGATTTTGGAGGATCTAATAAAGGATGATTCTGAACTAAAGGCAAAATATCAAAGTGATGATCCAGACTATATAAATCAATTAATGAGGAATGAGGAATTTAGAAAATTTATTTCAGATCATTTAAGTAATGTCGTAAAAACAGATTCAGAATTATTTCAAAAACTTTTAAAAACAGATAATGATGGTCAAAACGCATATCCTTTGGTAGCTAACGATGATTATCCTCATATCATACGTCAAGCCATAATAGAAGTTGTTAGAAGTTTAAGACTGGGCGAAACACATGTCCACGCTCATCATGAAGCTGAAGCAGGTAGAGAGGTTTTTGGAGCCTTATCCGGACAATTAGTTGGAGCGGCGATTGCCTCATCTCTTGCTCATTGGCTTTTAATGCAAGAAGTAACATTGAATACAGATATGGAATCTCAAATGGGTCAAGCCCTAAATGATACATTTCTTGCAGAACTAGAAGGAGCGCCGCCTCTTTTAGGATTTATTGACAATCTTATTCTTGCACAAAATGGAGAACGTGGAAATTTTTCTCCAAAAACTACTGCCGATTTAAATTTTAAAAAAACTGAATTAGAAAAGAAAATCCATGAATTTCAGCAAGAAACAGATCCTACCAAGCGAAAAGAAAAAATGGAAGAAACAATAGAATCCTTTGCCTCTATCATTGCCAACATCTTCCAAGTACCTAGACCAAAAGAATTGCCATCTAATTTACAAAAAATTTATGCAGTAGCTGCTGTCATGACGCCAGTTGCAGATAATATTGCCGCTGTTCTTTTTGCTGTGGCTACAGGCGAACAATCAATTGAAGAAGTTTTTGGAGAAGATATGTTAAAAGAAGAAGTGCAATTATCTGTTGTCCCGGGCTTGCCATTAAAGATAGAAATGACTGTTAGTGAAGGGTTGATTATATTAGCAGCTATGATAGGAATTAATCTAGGCAATGGCACACCTTGGGGCAATGGAGTACAATTAGTTGAGAAACTGCGCAAAATTTTAAGGTCTCTCAGTAATAATATTGGAGATTTGGAAATAGAAAGAATTCCAACTACTGCAACTCCTCTCAAATATACAATGTTGACGAATCCATATGCTTCGGTGGCTGATATGTGGACCATAGCCGATGTATATATTTTATTGGGAGAATTAAGTACTCAAATACTTGAAATCTCAGAAAAAAAGCAAACAGCAATTGCTGCCTAAAATTTCAATCACTCAAGCTTTAGAACAAAAAATGCAACATGAAGGTAATAGAAGAGATTTCCTAAGAGGCAATTTCGGAAGACAATCTCAAAATGAAGCTCAAGCGTAAGTTATAAATATTTTTAACAAAATTTTTACATTTCAACAGATTAAGTTATAATGTAGACGATAAATTATAGCTTATGTCAAACGGCGAGATAAAATCAGAGTCTTCGGAGATCAGTGCGGAATCTTTTTGGCAGGAACATGAAGCTGCAATTATTCAAAAAATAGAAGAAATCTTTGGTCGCTGTTCAAGGTTCAAAAAAGGTCTTCTGCTTGAAAGAGAAAAGGCATTATGTGAGATTATTATATCTCAAATTTCGCGAATTCTGCCATTTGCTGGCAATAAAGCTCCTGTTATCTTATTAGATTTAGATGGGACTGTTTTGGGCACAGAATTGCTTGGCGAAAATAGCAGAGTTTATTTGCGTCCATCAATTATAATTTTGCTTAAATATTTGCAAGGAGAAATCAAAGGAATAACGTTTGGTATATTGAGTGGAAGATCACCAGCAGATATAGAAAATGTTTTGACAAATGCTAGAATCTATCCTGCCACACAAGGTTTAAGATCATTTATAGATCCAAATAAAAAATTTTCAACTCCACAATATAGAATTCAAACTACCGATTCTTCTGAATTAATATCTCAAACCTTTCCAGATACTAATATTTTTCCGGGTGACACCTTAAAAAGACTGCAAACTGTGTTAGATTTGAACCAGTTGAGCCCAGCAGAATATCATATTTTTGTTGATGATTTTGTACCTGAAGCAATCAGTCAAAGTAATGTTGGTATAAGTGTCAGATCGGCAATAGCTTTCAATCCTGACAATATGACTGAACCTATGAGAACAATAGAGGAAGCTTGGCAATTAGACGAAATATCAATTTTAATAATAATTTGGCAAATTTTGCTTTTTAGACAAACAGTTGCAAAAAGATTGAGAAAACCGCAAATGGAAGTTGTAGAAGCGTTTTCAAACCAAAGCACTTAAAAACTTATCTGCGCTGATTACTCTTGTATCGTTTTGCAAAAAATCAATATCTGGCTTCATGACTACCTGATAATTAAATGGTATTTTTAATCTTTCGGAAAAATATTTAATTTGTTTTGAAAAACTCGTATCGCTTAATTTTACCTCAACAGAAAACCATGGCTTTTCATCGATAGTTACCAAAAAATCCATTTCTCTACCCTCCTGATCTCTCAGAAAATACAATTGAGCTTTCTGTCCCTGCGTGTCATAAAGATAGTGAACAAATTTTAAAAGATGGCTTGCTATTAAATTTTCAAACTTAGCTCCCTCATCCTTCACTTGACTATAATCCCACAGATAAAGTTTTGGCTCTTTGCGTAGTGATTTTATTAGACTTGACTGAAAAGGATAAATACGAAAATGATAATAAAAATTTTCTAAAATTTCAATCCAGGCAGAGACTGTTTTAAATGTTACCTGCAAATCATTAGTAAGTGAGTTGATAGACAATAAAGAAGCAACTTTGGAAGGAAGTATATTAGTTAAAAGCTGTAAAGATGATAAATCACGCACAAAAACCGTATCTCTAATATCCTCTTTTACCAATCTATCCAGACGATTATTTTGCCATTTTTTCAAAAAAACCTCCTTTTGTTTAAAAAGTGGCTCCGGAAAAGCACCAAATTTCCATAAATTATTTAGCAAATTTTGATTTTTCTTACTTGAATCAGGAAAATCCAAAGCTTTTAAAACAACTCCGGTAAACTTGTTCCCAACAAGCTCAGCAATAGAAAAAGGATGCAAACGATAATAAAAATATCTGCCCTGCAAACTATCACCTCCTTTTCTGTATAGATCTAATCTAGCACTGCCTGTAATCATCATATGAAATTGTTTCTTATATTTATCAAAAATTCCCTTAATATGATTTTTCCAATCTTTATATTTATGCAGTTCATCAAAAATCAGCAACTTGGCGTTACCTTGAAAAGCATAAGAAATGATTATTTCTCTATCCTGTAGGTTATCCCAATTCAAATATTGAGAATGTAAGTAATCTGATTTACCAATTGACTCGGCCAAAGTTGTTTTACCTACTTGTCTAGGTCCGCCTAGAAAAATCATCTTATCGTTAAGATCATTCACTATAGCTTCTGTTAAATATCTTTTTTCCATAAAATGTTTAATGAGTACTTTAAAAGTATAGCAAACTCCAAAATTCTTGCCAACATTTTGGATTTGACTCCAATAAAATAAATGCAAAAAAATGAGAAAATTCTATAATCCTTGGTGTTCATTTATTTCTACATTTTTTCCAGGGTTTCTATCCCAAGAAGGTAGAGACCTTTTTTTAGCACTTTTGAAACCGTATCAAGTAAATATAATCTAGCATTTTTTAAATCTTCTTCTTCATCAAGGACTCTATTCACAGCATACCAACTTGAAAATTCTGCTGTTAATTCAAGCAAATAATGACAAATATAATGTGGTGAATAATTTAAGGCAGAATTTTTAATCGCTGTTTCAAAATACAAAAGCTTTCTAATTAAATCATAATCTTTGTTGTTGAACTGTTTAAAAATTTCTCCCGACTTCCTACATCATCTCTCCAGAAGGCGCATAAATAAAGGGTTCATCATT
>CAZEDK010000033.1:0-19846 GCA_964511025.1 uncultured Candidatus Peribacteria bacterium
CCTCATCAATATTCAACAAAACTCACTTTGAACGCCCCATTTTGACTACGCTACCGCAAGTTGAATTAATTTCTTTCTTTCTTGACTCGTGAAAACTTTTGTAGTAGTTTCGGCTTGGTCTTAAAAAAATCATGCATGTTCTCAATTCGCAAACCAAAGAAGCAAATAAAGAAGAGCCTTAATCGGGGTTGATGCTTTTTGTATTCGTTTCATAAAAGCCAATCCCGCAGGCTTGTGGGATTGGCTTTTTTTATTTATAAATTTTAAACAATGAAAATAGGGATGCTACATTCTCGGATAAGAGTTGAAGAAAAATTACTTCTAGATGAATTTCGTAAACGAGGTATTGATATCATCAAAATAAATGATGAGGATTTAGTTCTTGATTTTACAAATATGGAAGAATTGAAAACTTTTGATGTTATTTTGGAGCGTTCTATTAATCACTCAAGAGCACATTATTCTTTGCAAATTCTGAACGCTTTTGGGATCAAAACAGTCAATACTGCTGAGGTGGCTCATATCTGTGGCGATAAACTACTTACGACTTTACGTTTATGCCAGCATGGAGTCGCAACGCCAAGAGTCAAAGTAGCTTATACAGAGCAGTCAGGACTTAGAGCTATTGAAGAAATGGGATATCCAGTTGTCATGAAACCTGCCGTAGGATCTTGGGGGAGATTAATTTCAAAAGTAAATGATAGAGAAGCTGCTGAAGCACTTCTTGAGCACAAAGCTGTTTTGGGATCTTATCATCATTCTACTTATTACATTCAAGACTATATTAAAAAAGGAAAAGGACGAGATATTAGATCTTTTGTTGTAGGAGATGAATGTATAGCAGCTATTTACAGAACCAGTGAACATTGGATTACAAATACAGCTCGTGGTGGTCAAGCCAGTAAATGTGACATTGATTCTGCGCTGGCTGATATTTCAGTGCGTGCGGCGAAAGCAGTTGGCGGTGGCGTTCTAGCTATTGATGTTTTTGAAACTGACGAAGGTTATAGTGTTAATGAAGTTAACTACACAATGGAATTTCGTAATTCTATTTATACAACTGGAGTAGATATACCCGCAAAAATTGTTGATTACGTAATTTCGGTAGGAAAAGGGAGAAATTAAAATTTTTTTAATGAAAAAAACAGTTTCCATTATCGGTGCATCAGGTTATACGGGAGGAGAACTTATACGTTTACTTTTATCTCATTCAAATATTGAGATCAAACAAGTAACAAGTGAAAGTTATGCAGGTGAAAAAATTACACTTTTAAATCCAAATCTGCGTGGATTTACTGATTTAAAATTTTCTTCAATTAATGATTTAGAAAATTGTGATTTTATTTTTTCGTGTTTGCCACACGGTAAATTAATGGGAAAAATTGATTTTGTAATGTCAAAAGCGCCAAAAATTATTGACTTGTCTGCGGATTTTAGACTCAAAAGCGCGAAAGAATTTCATAAATGGTACAAAGAAGCACATTTACGGCCTGATTTACTTGAGAAATTTGTGTATGGAATACCTGAGCTTCATAGAGAGAAAATTAAAAATGCAAATTTTGTAGCAGCAACTGGTTGCAATGCCACTTGTACAATTCTTGGACTTTATCCGCTTTTCAAATTAGGACTTGTTGATTTACAAATGCCGATTATTTGCGAGTCAAAATGCGGATCATCTGAAGGCGGCGCAAAATTTAACGCAAGCACTCATCATCCGGAAAGACAAGGCTGTGTGCGTTCATACAAACCTACAGGCCATCGTCATACTGGTGAAATTTTGCAAGAATTATCTTTTGGTAAAAATTTAAATGTAAATTTTTCAGCAACAGCTATCGATTTAATTCGTGGAATTTTGGTCACTTCACACGTTTTTTTGAAAGAAGAAATTACTGAAAAAGATATCAGAAAAGCCTATCGTGAAGTTTATAGTCCCGAACCTTTTATCAGAATTATAAATGAAAGAAAAGGGATTTGGAGGCTACCTGAACCTAAGATACTTTCAGGAACTAATTTTTGCGATATTGGATTTGAAAAAGATGAACATTCAAATCGTTTAGTTGTAGTTTCCGCGCTTGATAATATGATGAAAGGAGCGTCAGGACAGGCGGTACAGTGTATGAATTTAATGTGTGGATTTGAGGAAATTGAAGGACTTAGGTTTACTGGACTGCATCCGATTTAGGGTGGAGGGGTTAGTATTAAGTATATATAGGGTGGAGGGGTTAGTATTAAGTATATAGGGTATTCATCCCTTAATACTTAATACTATATACTTAATACTTAATACCATATACTTAATACCATATACTTAATACTATATACTTACATGTATTTATTCAAAATAGGAGGACCGGCTGGACTTATGGAAACTGAAAATTTAGATAATTTTCTAAATAATTTTCTAAAAGACTTTGCAAAAATTCCAGGGAAAAAAATCCTAATTCATGGAGCTTCTTCTTTGCGTGATGAAACTGCGTTAAAAATGGGATTTAAAACAGAAAAAATCACTTCTGTTTCAGGCGTGGAAAGTGTAAAAACCGATAAAAATGCAATGGATATGATCATGATGGCTTATAGTGGTCTTGTAAATAAAAGAATTGTTGAAAAACTGCAAAAATTAAATGTAAATGCAGTTGGTCTTTCCGGAATAGATGGAGCTTTACTTCGTGCTGACCGCAAAAAAGCAATTAAATCCAAACAAAATGGCAAAATCAAAGTTATAAAAGATGATCTTTCCGGTAAAGTTCATTCTTGTAATACGAAATTATTAAATTTACTTCTCGATAATGATTATACGCCTGTTATTTGTATACCTGTTTTGAGTGAAGAAGGGCAAGCGATAAATACCGACAATGACACCATGACCGCAGTTATCGCAAAAGAGATGAAAATTGATACGGTTGTTTATTTTTCAGATGTACCGGGTTTATTGAAAAATTTCCCTGACGAAAATTCTTTGATTAAAGAAGTGAAATTTCATGAAATTGATGATGTCATGGAATCTGCAAAATCAAGAATGAAAAGAAAAGTTCTTGGCGCAAAAGATTGTCTTGAAAATGGTGTTTCAAAAGTTATTTTCGCAGATGCAAGATTAGAAAATCCAATTAAAAAGGCTTTGGAAGATAACGGGACAGTTTTTATTAAAATTTAAAATTTCAAAAATGTCACAAAATTTTCAACTTGAAGACCAATATTGCTTCAATTTCTATCAAAAAAGAGGTCCTGTTATCACGCATGGCAAAGGGTCATGGATATATGATGAAGAAGCTAAAAAATATCTTGATATGTCCGGTCAGATTGGAATAGTACCTCTTGGTCATGCTAATCCTGAACTTTTAGCGGCATTAAACAATCAGGCAAGTCAGATTGCAATGACTATGATGTCTCTCAATTCTCCAGCTAGAGCACACCTTGCGAGAAAACTCTCTGAAATATTTGGACAGGAAACAAGAACTTATTTTGCTAATTCAGGTACAGAAGCTATGGAAGCAGCCTTGAAATTTGCGAGAGTTATTACAGGTAGAACTGAATTTATTTCTGCTAACAAAAGTTTTCATGGAAGAACTTATGGAGCGCTTTCTATTATGGGACAGGCAAAATATGCTGATCCGTTTTTACCTGGATTGCCTGGCTGCCACAAAGTTTCTCTTAATAAAATTGATGAAATTAAAGAAAAATTAAACGCAAATACTGCGGCAATTATTCTTGAACCTATTCAGGGAGAAGGTGGACTAAGTTCTTGCGATTTAGATTATTTGAGAGAAATTAGTGAACTCTGCACGAAAAATGCTACGCTTTTAATTTTAGATGAGGTACAGACGGGTGTAGGAAGAACAGGAAAATTTTTCTGTTTTGAATATTATGACATCAAGCCGGATATAGTTTGTATAGCGAAGTTGCTTAGTGGGGGTCTTGTTCCGATTGGAGCGTGTATTGTGAAAAAAGAATTTTCTGAACTTTTGCAAATTGGTCATCATGGTTCAACTTATGGTTCAAATCCACTTGCTTGCGCAGTTGCTTTAAAAACAATTGAAATCATAGAAAGAGATGATTTACTTAATTATGTGATCAAAATGGGAGATTATTTCCGTAAAAAAGTAATGGAATTTAATAGTTTAAAAGTTAGAGATCTAAGGGGAAGAGGACTTATGCTGGGTGTTGGTCTTAAGAAAAAAGACGGTCCGGAAATAATTAATGAGCTTCTCAAAAAAGGAGTTATTGGTTTGAACGCGGGACCAACAGTACTTCGATTTTTGCCGCCGCTGAATATTTCAAAAGAAGATATGGATTTCTTTTTAGAAGCATTGAAAGCGGTATTGTAAAATTTAAGATTTATTCAAGTGAATTTTCAAATAGTAGATACAACACTGCGCGAAGGACTTCAGTTCCATACCGCAAGATTTAGTTCGGAGCAATTTAAAAAACTTGCGAAAATGCTGGATGAATTTGGCGTTGAATATATAGAAACTATTAATCCATTAATATCTAATCAGAAATTTTCGGATATACAGGATATAGCTAGCATGGGTCTAAAGGCAAAAGTAGTTCCACATGTTCGATGTCATAAACTTGATATCGCAACAGCTTTGAAAACTGGCGTTAAGGCTCTTAATATTTTATTTTTTGGGACTTCCAAGCAACTTCAGACATCCAGCCATGGTAAAAACATGGATGAAATTCTTGAAGAGGGGGTTGATATAATGAAATGGGCTATATCAAATAATCCTGACGTAGAATTTCGTATTACGGCTGAAGATACTTTTCGCACTGATATTGAAGATACTATGAATATTATCGAACTTATGGTTGATTTGGGAGTTTCTAGAATCGGTATGGCTGATAGTAGTGGATTTGCAGATCCTTTTTCTGTATATGAAATTGTGACAAAAATAAGACAAAGATTTGATATAGATTTAGAATGTCATTTTCATAATGATTTAAGTTGTAGTGTTGCCAATGCGTACGCTTTCGTTTGTGCTGGCGGAACGCATGTGAATACTTGCGTACTTGGCATAGGTGAAAGAAATGGTATTACTGATTTGGCGGGTTTCATTGCAAGGATCTATGTGTCTGATAGGAAAAGTATAGCAAAATATAACTTGAAAAAATTGATTGAACTCAATGCTTATGTTTCAGAAATTATAGGCGAAAAAATTCCTTTTTCCCAAAGTTTGAATCCTTTCAATGCGTTCAGTCACAAAGCTGGTATCCATACAAAAGCAGTTTTAAACAATCCTGACAGTTATGAGGTTATTAACCCTGATGATTTTGGTTTAAGTAGAGAAGTGGTATTCTATAGTGCGGTTACCGGAAAACATGCGATAGCGCAGAGAGCAAAACATTTGGATGTAAATCTTTCTGAAAAGCAATTGGTTGAGCTTACTCAGAAAATAAAAGATATATGTAGTGAGAAATCTTTGACGCTTGAGGAGGGGGATGAGATTTTGAAAAAATGTTAGGGTTGAAAACTAGCAACAAATTATAGCTTGTTTTCTATTGCATCAATATTGTTTTGATATTACAATGGTAGTGTTTTGTGTATAAAATAATAATCCAATACTATGACAGAGCAAAAATTTGTAACTTCCAAGTTGAATGAGAAGCTCTCTTCAAAATTTGAATATATAAAAATGAAGGCTGGATATGATTCGGATGCTGAGTGTATAAGATATATTATAAATATATTATTTGATCTTGAGTCTCATAAAAAAGATCCTCAAGATTTGGAAATAGCTACTGCAATAAATAGGATCGAAGAGTTTTTGCCTGTTTATATTAATAAAAATTTTAACGGAGTAATCCCTTCCATCGAAGATCAACTAAGAAGATTAAAATCTAAAAGGAAAAATGCATAAAATAATAATACCAAATCTTTTTTATAGAAATTCTTCGACGAAAGAAATAATAAAGTCTCATTTCAATAAAGATGAAATAGGTTTTTATCAAGAATTAAGAGAATTTTTAGAAAAATTTGATCCTAATAATGAAATATCTTTAGGTCAAAAATTATACAAATGTGATTTTTCACCTTTGAATTTTAAAAAAAGCAGGAGAAAGTCATATAGACTTATCGTAGCTTGTATCACTATTCATGACATTTTAATTCCAATTAAGATCTACAAAAAATCTATGTTGGAGAATATTGATAAAAAAGATTTGGTTATTATGTTGAATGAAATATTTAAAGAAATTTTTAATGAAAAATCTTAATAATTATGACAAAAATCCTTTTAATTCCAGGTGACGGTATCGGTCCAGAAGTTATAGATGTTGCGAAAAATGTTTTGGAAGCCATGAAATTGGATATTGAGTTTAGTTATGCGGAGGCCGGATTTGAATGTTACAAAAAGCATGGAACATCTTTGCCTGATTCCACGATAGAAGCTTGTAAAAATGTGGATGCAGTTCTTTTTGGGGCTGTAACAAGTCCTCCCCATATTGTTGGATACAAAAGTGCAATTTTGGGTTTGCGTAAATCTTTGGACCTATATGCAAATGTGAGGCCAATCAAATCTTTGGGTTTAGAAAGTATTTTTAAATCAGAAAAAAATATAGATATGCTAATTGTGAGGGAAAATACAGAAGATTTATATTCCGGAGTTGAGAGGATGGAAGGGCATGACAGGGCAATAACTGAGCGAATTATAACTAGAAAAGCAAGTGAGAGGATAATTAGGTATGCGTTTGAGTTGGGAGAAAAAAGGAAAAGTCCCAATGGGATCCCTTCGGGAGATAAAGAAAAAAGTAAGGTTACATTGGTTCACAAGGCAAATGTTATGAGAGCTACCTGTGGACTTTTTTTGGAAATCGGTCGAGAAATTGCAAAAGAATATCCAGATATTGAATTGGAAGAAGTGATTGTTGATGTCATGGCAATGAAACTTCTCAAAGATCCTGAGAATTTTGATATTGTTGTAACTACAAATCTTTTTGGAGACATATTATCTGACGAAGCCTGTATGCTGGTTGGAGGTCTTGGAGTAGCGGCTTCAGGTAATATTGGTAATAAATATGCTTTATTCGAACCTGTGCACGGATCAGCTCCAGATATCGCAGGACAAGGTATTGCGAATCCAATGGCTACATTGTTTGCAACAGTGATGATGCTTGAGCATTTGAGAGATTTCAAGAGTGCAACAAAACTTCAATTAGCTCTTGAAGCTATGATAAAAAAAGAAATTTTAACTCAAGATTTGGGAGGCCAAGAAACTACAAAAAGTTTTGAAACAAATCTATTATTCAATCTCAACAACTAATTCATTTTTTGGGAATCTTACTTTCTTTGCGTTTGCAAGGTAGTCGGACTCTGAATGATAGCCAATAGCACAGCATACTACCGATTTTATGTCGTATTTATCTAGTTCTAAGATTTCGTCAAATTTATTTCGATCAAATCCTTCCATTGGACAAGTTTCGATTCCTTTTAGAGCACAGGCCGCGAGTAAAACACCTAGAGCAATATATATTTGATTTTCCATCCAAGCGGATATTTGCTCTTTTGATTGGTTTTTTAAGAATCCCAGTATCAAAGCTTTATAATCATCAAGTGTTGATAAATTTACCTTTCTTATTTCAGTAATATATTTCAAATATCTCTCAACAAATTCTTCTTTCATTTCTTTTAACGAACACAGAACTATAAAATGCGATGCATCTGTAGTTTGAGGTTGGTTCCATGCGTTAGGTCTTAATTTTTCTCGTAATTGCTCATTTTTTACTACAACAAATTTCCACGGTTGAAGACCAAATGATGAAGGAGAAAGACGCAATGATTCTAAAATTTCTTCGAAATCTTTTTCATCTAATTTTTTCTTTGCATCAAAACCTTTAACAGCATGTCGCCAATTTAATGCTTCTATTATGTTCATAAAATTAATTTATCTATTGATAAGGTTATTAAAATTTTAATTAGTGTCAAACTTTTACCACACAGGCAGAAATTTGATAAAATAAAGGATTTACAGGAGTTTGGAATTTGTAATTAAATTGTTGAGCAAAAATGAATTTAATCATTTGTTTTGCACCTTGAGGAGACCAGATAGCACCTATGCGTTTTAATCTATAAGTAGCATGCCTAAACATTCTTTCTAATTTATTAGAAGTTCTGCCAATAAATATTCCATCTTCTAAATATTTATAAACATAAGTAAATAAATAAGGTATAGCTCTTCGTATGTTAGCTGCCAGAGATTTAAAAGATTTTTCCTCTAGCTGATCTGAAATGAAATGAAGTAGTGATATGCGTTCCATAACAACTTTCTCCCAGCAATCTTTGATTAACCGCAAAGTGGATAATCTAAAATAAGTAATAGCTTTTAAATTATTAGAAAGAGCTTGTGCGTCTTCTTTGGAAAAGCCATAAGATCTAGCTTTTTGAATAATGTTATGCGTGAAATGAAAAAGGCATCTTTGCATACCGTCAATTAAATGTTTATTTTTATCAGGATTGTTTTTTGAAATAATTTCTCCTGTTATCGGATCAATTGTTTCTTTTACCTGATCAATAAGTCTTTCATCCGTAAAAGATTCTTCAATGGCAGATTCGCCATCGCACATGACATTAGTTTGTTCTCTTAATCTTGCAGGAACAATATTTGCAAATAAGTTACTATACGATTCTTCTAGAAATCCAAATGTAGCTTTCCATATTTTTTGATTTTTAAAAGTGAAACGAGCAACAGCTATTCTTAAAGTGTTTTTAATTACAGGTGCTTTAAATTTTTCCCTTGTATGAATTACCCATCCATCAAGCCACGCAATAATTGCATTATTTTGATAAAATCTTTTTAGAAATTTTGTGATACTTAAAATATTAGGGAGGCTATTATCTATAGATCTCCAAATTAAATGCAATCTTTGATGAGATATTTTGCAAAATGGCATTAATAGATTTTGTGATTTTCTAAAAGATAAAACCGTTACGACATTACTAATCATGGTTTTTGCTGATTCTAATACTTTTTGTTTTGGATTTAGAAAAAATACAAGTTGACTCGTATTGCCTATATATTGTTTACCTTTTCTTATTTCAGCCCAGGGAATTTTAATTTCGCCAAATAACGTAAAAACTTTTCTAAAAGATTTATGCACTAATCTATTGCCAGGATTGTTTTCTGTCCATTGAGTTATCATTGCCTCTCCCCATTGCCACGCTAAATCATTCACTGTTTGATTAACAATTCCAGATAAAGCATAACCAAGCTGTTCTAATGGCTTTTTATTATTATCAGAAGTTTGTAATTCAATTTGCATTGATATTTGAATAGGTTTTGAAATATTATTTGTCATGGCTTCATGGGTTAGGAGATATTTTCCATATCTTTCCTATGAAGCCTTTTTTATTGATTTATATCAATATTTTTTTATCCGTGTGGTGAAAAGTTTACACTAACAAATTTTATGCCTTTTCATTCTGAAACGCAAATGCTATAACTTTTATTTGGTGGAGTTAATTTAACTTATGGAATATAAAATTTTACAAAAAATATATCAACTTGGTCTCCCAAAGGTAGTACGTATTTTTTTGGGCATTCTGTTTATTTTACTTGCGATTGCCGGGATGATTCTTCCGGTCTTGCCTGGTTTTACTTTTCTTCTGATAGCTCTTGCGCTACTTATTCCAGGCAAAAAAATAATCAAAATAATAAAAATAAGAAAAGGCTTAGTTCATCTTTATGAGAATTTCAGCGTCAAAAAATTAAAATATAAACTAATAGATTTCAAAACTCATCTAAAAGAGATGATTTTTACGAAATTGAAAAAAACTAAAACTAACAGGCGTGCCATCCGTAGCTTAAGCGAAGGATGGCGGAACGGACGGGACTCGAACCCGCGACCTCCACAGTGACAGTGTGGCGTTCTAACCAACTGAACTACCGCTCCATTTATTGAAATTATACCATGGAGTGACAGTGTGGCGTTCCCCGCCCGAACGTACCGTTCGGTACGGGCGGGTAACCAACTGAACTACCGCTCCATTTATTGAAATTATACCATGGAGTGACAGTGTGGCGTTCCCCGCCCGAACGTACCGTTCGGTACGGGCGGGTAACCAACTGAACTACCGCTCCATTTTCGCTAGCGCAATATAACGAAATATTTTTATATGTGCAAGCATTTCCAGTGAAATAACTTTCTAAAGCTTTATTCAAAATGCTAGAATATATATAGTTTCAAATATAATTATACAAGCATTAAACTTAATTTTCACAAATCACTGTATCCTTTGGTGGATAAAAATTTTGTTAAAAAATATTTTCCTACAAGACACGAAGATTCTCACAAAGGAGATAATGGAAGGGTCTGCATCATTGGGGGATCCGTTGATTATTATGGAGCTCCAATTTTTAGTGGACTTGGCGCTGTGTATAGTGGCGCGGATTTAGTCTATATCTTTGTACCTGAATC
The DNA here is from genome assembly GCA_964511025.1 of uncultured Candidatus Peribacteria bacterium. Lineage (GTDB taxonomy): Bacteria > Patescibacteriota > Gracilibacteria > UBA1369 > GWF2-33-10 > CAZEDK01. Next base: position 10,408 of record CAZEDK010000033.1, read on the forward strand.
TAATTTCGATTGCAGTAGAAGTTTTTATCCTGATTTTATTATAAGAAAATTCGAAGGCGACTATTTATCTGAAAAAAATTTAGACAAGATTGTAGAGCTTGCAAATACTTGCCACTGTGTTCTTATCGGTCCTGGTATAAGCGCAAATGAAACAGCTCTAAAATCTGCTCGTAAGCTTATACCAAAAATCAAAGTTTCTTGTATTATAGATGCAGATGCTTTGAAGATTGTTAATATGATCAAACTTCCTTATCAAACTTTGCTTACCCCTCATCAAGGTGAATTTGAAAAACTGATAGGTCATGATTTTCCAGGCGACTTGACTGATAGAATTAATTTAATCAAAAAAGCTTCAGAAAACTTTGGATGCCAGATCCTTGTGAAGGGTGCTGTAGATATTATCAGTAAACCTGATGGACAATATATCATAAACAAAACAGGAAATGCCGGCATGACTGTTGGAGGCAGCGGGGATCTGCTTGCTGGTATGATTGCTGGCGTTAGTGCGCAAGGGGCGACACTTTTTGAGGCGGCATCAATTGCGACATTTTGTTTAGGAGTTAGTGCTGATCATCTATTTGCCCAAAAAGGATATGCTTACTCTGCGACAGATATTGCTTTGGAAATACCATACGCAATTCAGAGGGTGATAGGGTGAACATCTAAATCTGCAGGACTTTTATATTTAATAAGATTTTTATGCTCTACAGATTCATTGAATGCCTCTAAAGTCTCATCGGTTGGAAATTTGATTGTTGACGGTTGAAAAGGGAGACCCCCATGATTAATCACCTCAATATAAAGCATGTTAATAACTACTTGCGGAGTTAATCCTTGAGCTGCAAGTATTTTTTCCGCTAATGCTTTACGACAATCTGGGATTGTGTATTGTATCCTAGTTATAAAAATAAATTACGAGTAAAACAAAGTAAATTTTAGCAAATACTGAATCAAATTGTCAAAATTTCACTCATAAATAAATCCTTTGGAAAAACTTTCTCACTTCTTCGATTACAAGTATTGATACGCTTGCTAATGCTATTAAAAGCCATTCATTTATATTTAAATAAGTGGTTCCTAGATAATTATGGAAAAATTCAAATTGAGTCACGCTGACAGCAAAAATAGTTGAAATTAAGACTGCAATCATTAAATGTTTATTTTTGAAAAAGCCCATTTTGAAAACAGATTCTGTAAGACTTCTACAATTAAATGCGTTGAACATCTGAATCATCACGAGCATTACAAACGCCATAGTGGATGCTCTTGCGTAATCGCTTCTATTTAGTTCAAACAAATAAACTCCTAAGACTATTGCGCCGATAATTAAGCCAAGCACAACGAAATGAATTACAAATTTCTTTGTCATTATTTTTGCATTTGGATTTCTTGGAGCTTTTTCCATGATACCTTCTTCAGAATCTTCCACGCCTATCGCAATTGCAGGCAAAACATCCGTACCAATATCCACAGCTAATATCAGTACGGCAGTTAGTGGAGCCGGTAATTGAAAAATTATCGCCGCAAAAACAGTTGTCAATTCTCCAATATTGCATGAAAAAACGTAAAAAACAAATTTTTTCAAATTTTCATAAATTTTTCTTCCTTCCTTGATTGCGCTTACGATGGACGCAAAACTATCATCAGCAAGCACCATGTTTGCAGCTTCTTTTGAAACATCAGTGCCTGTTATGCCCATTGCGATACCGATGTCAGCCCTTTTGAGGGCTGGCGCGTCATTGACTCCATCGCCAGTCACTGCAACTATTTCACCATTTTGTTTTAAAGCGTTGGTGATGCGTAATTTATCTTCGGGGTTTACTCTTGCAAAAATAATAGATTCTTTTGTTTTGAGTATCTCTATCAATTGTTCTTCTGAAATTTTATTAAGTTCATCGCCTGTAATTAGTTGTTCTATTTTGAGTCCAATTTTGCTAGCGATTGCTTTTGCTGTAAGCGGATGATCGCCTGTAATGATATGTATCTTTATACCTGCTTTTTTTGCTTGAGAAATTGCATTTGGGACTTCTAATCTTGGAGGATCAATTAAGCCAACTAAGCTTAAAAAAACAAGATTAGATTCTGTATCTTTGGAGCTTTCAATATTATCAGGTATTTCTTTATATGCTAACGCAAGTACTCGCAGTGCTTTATTAGACATTTCTTCTATTTTCGCTAAAATTTCTTTTTTCATCTCTTCAGTCAATTCTAATTGCTGCTCATTTTTTAAGATAAATTTGCAGTTATCCAAAACTTTCTCAGCTGCTCCTTTCGTGAAAATACATTTGTGTTTAGCAATTTCACAGTTTACTACTACGCTCATCATTTTACGTTGCGAATCGAATGGAATTTCATCTATTCGTTCATATTTTTCGAAATCAATTTTATAATTTTTATTTTCTTCAAGAGAATATCTCAAAAGTGCAATTTCAGTTGGATCGCCAATATATTTTTCATCAGAAAGCTTTGAATTTTGACATAAATACATTGCTTTTAATGATATTTCAAAATCTACTTGCGCATCACTCCATGATTTGAATTCATCTACAGTCATTTCATTTTTTGTTAGAGTTCCTGTTTTGTCGCTGCATATTACTGTTGTAGAGCCAAGCGTTTCAACTGACGATAGTTGTTTTGTGATCGCATTTTTTTTTGCAAGTTTTTGCACGCCAAGGGCAAGGGCAATTGTAATTGTTGCTGGTAAACCTTCCGGAACTGCAGCTACAGCGACTGAAACTGCGAATAAAAGAGTGTCAACAAAATTCTTACCTTGAACAAAAATTCCGATAACAAGTAAAAAAGCGGATATAACAAAAGTGATTTTACTTACAAATAGACCTATTCTAAAAAGTTCTTTTTCAAGCGGGCTTTTATCTTTTTTGGTTTCAGTTGTTAATTTTGCTATTTCGCCAAACCTACTATGCATACCTGTTTTTTCTACCAACACTTTTGCCGTACCGCTTGTCACCTCTGTCGACATAAAAACCAGCGTCAAACTCAAGTCTGTTGCATCTATCTTATTTGTTTTGATAACCGGATTTGATTCTCCTGTCAAAATAGACTCATTGATGTTTAAATTATGCGCTTCTAGAATTTTGCCATCTGCTACTATTTTATCTCCTTCATTAAGTATCAAAATATCTCCAGGGACGACATATTTTGCATCTATAATAATTTCTTTGTTGTCACGCAGGATTCTTGCTTTTGGTGCTACAAGCTTTTGTAGAGCTTGAATTGCTTTGTCAGCTCTGTATTCTTGTATGAAGCCTATAATTGCATTTAAGATTACGATAAATAAAATAACATATCCGTCAACATTTTCACCTGACAAAATTGCTATTATCGAAGCTATCATCAAAATAATCACCATCAAATCCGTAAATTCTCGAATAAACATTTTCAAAGCACTGTTCTTTTTGCCTGAAATTATCTCATTGAACCCAAACTCTTCGAGTTTTGCTAATGCTTGAGTCGAATTTAAAGGTGAATAATTCAAAATTTAGAATTTTTTTAATTTGGTCCTACTATCGCGAGTATTTCTCTGTCAAAATTAATAATTTTATTAGCAATTTTCAACACGTCTTCTTTTGTGACCTTGTTAATATTTTCACAGATTTTTTCATCGTAGTCATACGATAAGCCGTATAATTCATAAGAACACATGTTTGTTGCTTTTGCGGCATTGCTTTGTCGAGCTACAGCGTGATAACCAATTAAAAAATTTTTTGCATCACTGAGTTCTTTTGTTGAAATCTTTTCTTCTTTTATGTGTTTTAATTCTCTTCTTAGTTCTTCTATTGCGTAATTCTGTTTTTCAGGTGCGCAACCAAGATATGCCGCGAAATGTCCATCGCATTTAAATCCGGGTTTTTGAAATGCCGTAATAGAGTAAGCCAAACCCTGTTTGTCTCGAAGATTAATAAAAAGTCTTCCACCCATTCCGGCAAGTACTTTCTTGAGTACATCAAGAGCGAATATTTCTTTGCTATCTATAGAAATCCCCTTAAATCCAAGCACTATATTGGATTGTTGTTTATCAATTTTTATTGATTTGTGTTTACTTTTATTGCCGTAATTTATCTTTTCAAAGTTGAATTTTGCCAGCTTGGATTTCGGACAGGAACTTTTTTCTGCCTTAATTTGACCTAAGTTTCTTTCAAAAAACTGAATCACTGAATCTATATTTATATCCCCTACAATTGAAATAACCATATTTTTTGGCAATAGCACTGACTGTAAATACTTTAACAATTGTTTTTGCTGGAAATTTTTTATGTTTTCAATTTTACCTATGCTTTTTAAACTGTATGGATGCTTGTCGTAAAGTAGTTCATGGAATAATTCAATTGATTTTTGGATTGGATTATCAAGCTCGCGTTTGATTTCATCTATAATAATTGATTGCATTTTTTCAATTTCTTGTCGATCAAAGCTTGGAATTGTCAAACTATCACAAGCAAGTTCCAAAGTTTTGAATAAATTTTGACTTAAAGATTTTCCCCAGAGTCCAAAACTGTTTGCTGAATTATAGCCTTCAAGGAAGCTTGCCATGGATTCGATACTTGACGCGAATTCTTCTTGATTCAGTTTCTTCGTCCCTCTTGTTAGCATTGCTGCTGTAAAATTTGAAATGCCATTTGTTTTTAGATTTTCAGACAAAAGCCCTCCAAGTATTGCGAATGTAAAACTAACGGAATTAACTGCGTTTGTTTTTTGCAATACAAGCCTGATGCCATTTGAGAGTATATGTTTTAATTTATCTGTGGATTTTTTCCTTATCACCACTTTCTTTTTTCTATATCCTTCTTTTAAGCTCTCAACTAAATCTTTCTCGCTTATCTTGATTTTTCCCGCCAGAATGATTCTTTCGGGCTGGCCTTTTTCAGGTATTAACACTCCAAGATTTGTATTCTCAAAGTTTAAAAATTCTTGTGCCACTTTTTTTACATCATCTGGCGTAACTGCTTTAATCCGATTTATATAATTAGGAATATCATCATAACCATTGCCAAGTAATTCAAACTGTCCAAGTGTTCTAGCAATGCCTTCAAAAGTTTCTTGTCCATAAATAAAATGACTTTCCAGTTGAAGTTTAGCTTTTTCCAATTCTTCTGTGCTGATATTTTCAGTTTGAAGATTTTGAATTTCTTGTCCTATCTCAAAAATGGCTTCTTTTAAATTTTTGCTATCAAGATCGGCATCAATAAATCCAAATCCAGGATCTTTTGGAGTGTATGCGCTTGACTGTATTGCGTGGACAAGTTTTTTCTTTTCGAGAAGTCTTTTTTGCAATCTACTATCCGCACCATGGCCAAGAACGTTATATAAAATGTCTACAGCCGGAGTTCTTTTGTCGGTAAAATTTGTTATATGGTGACCAAGAGAGAGATAGGTCCCTGCAAAATTTCGTTTCATTATAAAAATGCGCGCTTCTTTTTGTTTTGGCTCTTGTGGAATAATATTTTCAGTTTTAGTTTTCTTTGGAAATTTGGCAAAACTTTGATCTATCCATTTTTTGAATTTTTTTTCATCTATATTTCCCACCACCACAACTGTCATATTGGAAGGCTTGTAATATTTATTAAAAAAGTTCAAAACTGTTTTTTGATCTATAGCTTTTATAGTGTTTTCATATCCAATTATGGGATGCTGATATGGATGTGTTTTATATGCTTTTTTGAAAAGTTCTTCCTGAAGTACTATGTGTGGATTATCGTTACATCTTCGAAATTCCTCCATCACGACCTCAAGTTCTTTTGTGAGTCTGTCAGGCAAAGATGTTGCTTCTGATACCATGCTTGCTAATATTTTCAAAGCAAGTTCAGTGTTTTTTGCCGGCATGGTAACGTGATATACTGTCTCATCATAATTTGTCCAAGCATTGAAATCTCCCCCATTCGCTTCAATTAGATTTGCTATTTCTCCTTGACCGGGATAAGAATTTGTACCTTGAAATAGCATGTGTTCCTGTATGTGAGCTAGACCACCTTCATCTTTGAATTTTGCCTTATTGCCTCTTAATTCATCTCGCGATCCTATATTTACCCAAACTTGAATTGCTGCGACATCTGCTGATTTATTTTGTTGAAATATAACTTTTAGACCATTTGCAAGTAGATATTTTGTTGTATTTTGTATCATTACTCGATGATATATAATAAATTTTTACTCCATTATAACTTATAACATTTAAAATATCAGTAATATTTGATATAATGTTTGGATTTAATGATCAAAATATGACCTTGAATGCTCAAATAATCGATTTTATAAACCATAAAGAAAACAAAGATTTAGATTTAGCGAAATATAATGAATTAAAAACTGATCTAATTGATCAATTGCAAAGTGTTTCAGGCGAAGATTATGAAGAAGTAGCTACCCTTAATTATTATCTTTTAGTTTTGGGGCTTGAATGCGGGCAGGTTACTCTTGAAGAGGTTGATAGACTCTATTTTATTATAAAAAATTCTTTTGAAAGGCAGGAAGAATATATAAAAAATAAATTTAAAGCTTTGGATAAGCAGCATAAAAAAGTTTTAAAATCACAATTGGAGTATTTTTATAAATTGGTTGAGCATTATTATAAAAATTTAAGAGATTTGTTCCGTAAAAAATATTTTTTGGAACACGCAAAAAAAGCTCATGCCGATAATTTACAATTTTCCGCAAATCAAAGGCTTCTTGAGGGTAAATTTATTGATTATTTTGAATATAAACGCATAGAATTGAGTATACGTTTCAGAGCTCATTATTTGATATATACGATTGTTGGAGGGATTGGAATGATTATATTTTGGAGGGGTGTCTGGGATTTGACTTATCAAATACCTATCATTGCTTATCCGCTTGGGTCTGTTGTTGTTGGGTTACTTATTATGGTATTTACAGGATTTATTGCGTCAGTTGGAGATAGGAGTATTATTGGATCGCAGGAAAATTATGATAAACCATTATGATCTATTATCTTGGACTTGGTACTAATATTGGCAAAAAAAAACATAATCTCAAAACAGCTATTTTGTATTTATCTGAAAAAATGAAAATTTTAGCTGCGTCAAAAATCTACAAATCCAGTCCAATGGGGCCGAAAAATCAACCTGACTATTTAAATATGGCTCTGAAAATTGAAACAAGTTTAAAAACGTTAGATCTTTTAAAATTTGTTAAAAACGTAGAATTGAAGATGGTTAGAATTAAGAACGAACATTGGGGGCCTAGAATTATTGATATAGATATACTAATTGTGGATGATCAGAGAGAGTTAATTGATTATGGAGAAATTTTACAAATTCCACACAAGGGGATTCTTGAAAGAACTTTTGTATTGATTCCGCTGGAAGAAATAGCGCCGGGCTTAATATCAAAATATTTCAAAAAAGATTTCGAAATGATTTTGAAAGAGGCGGTTTATTAAAATTTTCATTTTTCTGTATTTAATGTAATTTATCATTGTAATTGCTTTTGTTAAAATGTCATTTTGATGCAAAAATTGTTTTTAAAATTTTACAATTATATTCCCGGTATTTTGATTGCTGGATTTTTGACATTGTCTCTATTTGATCCGCTTGGAAATAAATTTGACGTTGGAAGAAGTATTTTTTTGACACTTTTTTTTGCACTCATTGCTTTATTTATTTCATTTGTTTCTTTTTTGAATTGTCAAAACAATCAGAAAAAATATTTTGAAATTATTACACTGTTTTTCTTTTTTCTTTTTTCTTTTTTCTCATTTATCTATTCAGAAACTGCTAATTTTGGATTCACCGAAATTCTCATGCTTGGCTCTGTTATTTTGATCTATCTCAGAGGACGAGAAAAATTATTTGATCATTCTGCAAAGTTTTTGTATGGATTTTCTATTTTTTTAACAATATTTACGTCAATTTTTGGTTATATATCTTATTTTTTTTCACATCATAATAGAGATTTTGGATTTTTTTATAATCCTGATGTCAAGACTGACGCATGGCCAAATGCTTTTGCGTTATTTGTTCTTATGTTGTGGCCGATTCTTTTTCATTTTGTGTTTTGTGCAAGGAAAAAGGATAAATGGAAAAGTATAAAGTTTTTTATTGAATTTTTAAAAATATTTAGTCTTTCTATAGTTTTTGCGTCATTTTTTCTTAGTTTTTCGAGGGCTGCTTTTATAGCTTTTGCAGGACAAGTTTTGCTTCTTGCTATATTTTCTATTTATAGAAAAGTAATTAAAGAAAAATTAGCACAAAAAATCTTTCCAAAAATTTTCTTTGTAATTATTTTATCATTTTTGTTAATTCAATTTGGACAGTTTGCGCGAAGTCATTTTCAGGAAAATCTAATTAATTTTGAAGATAGGGCAAAATTTGCAAATGGAGAACAAGCTACATCAGTGCAAGAACGAATTGATTTCTGGCAAGGAGCTGTCAAATTGACAGAACAAAAACCTTGGCTAGGTTACGGTCCTATGAGCTTTGGTTTTGTTTATAGAGGTATTCAAGAAAATTGGCTTGCAATTGCCGATCATCCGCATAACTGGTTTCTCAAATTATCTTCAGAACGAGGCATTCCTGCTGCTTTATTTTTTCTACTTTTTTTGATTGGATTTTTTGCAAGAGCTTTTATCTCAATGAACAAAATAAAAGAAGAAAATAGATTTTTGTTTATATTGCTTTTGATTTCTATTTTGGGAGCAATTGCTCATAATTTGGTTGATTTTAATTTTAATTTTGCGACAAATTATGTGATTTTTTGGCTGGTTTTGAGCGCTGTTGATTTTTTGATTGCTAAGACAAAAGATGAAGAACAAAAAATAAAAAATGGCGATTTTATGCAGAAATTTATTTGCATTGTTGTTTTTCTAATCATTTTTGTTTTAACTACTCATGAGTTTTATACAGCGATTTATGGCAAGCTGGCTGCTAAAGCTTTGGATGATTTTGATTTGCAAGCTTCCAGCAAATATTTCGCAGTTTATGAAAAAACTTTTTTTCCAAGATATTTGTACTGGGAACAGGCAGATAGAGCTGTTGCAATTGGTGATTTCAAAAAAGCTGCAAAATATTATCTGCTCCGCGAAGAAAAAAATCCTTATGATGCCGTGAACTATTTCCGATTGGGACTTCTTTATAGGGACAAACTAAAGGATTTGAATAAAGCAAAAATTTCTTTTGAAAAGGCTATTTTTTTGGATCCGAGAAATAATTGGTCGTATTATTTGGATTACGTAAAAACTTTGGAATTGCTTGCTGATATTTCTTCAATCCAAAATGTTGACCTGCAAGTACATAGGGAGTTAAAAGATTATTTCCCAAAATTAGAACAAGATCTGCATTTTGAATCATATAAAGAAAATCCTAAATCTCTTTTTGAACTTTTAGATATTTTGAAAAGATATGAGTAAATTTTAAAAAAGTGTTAAAAAAACGTTAAAAACCGAAAGATTTTATGAATTTGATAT
>CAZEDK010000034.1:0-18955 GCA_964511025.1 uncultured Candidatus Peribacteria bacterium
TCTATAGTCATGTCAGAAAAAATTTGAAAAAATGAATAATTAACTCTCTGAAATTTCGCCTAACTGGCTTCTAACCGAAGTGTTTTCGTCTATACATCTCATTTTTGCATGAAATGCGAAACCAACTATGGATTTTTTTATTTTTGAAGGCGTATATAATTTATATTATTTATTAACTTTTTACAATGGAAAATCAATATATAGAAGCTTTGGATTTGTTAAAAAACACTCAAGAAGAATTAAGGCTTAGAAATTATAGCCAAAAAACAGTGAAAAATTATTGTTTATGTCTTAAATATTTTTTTATGTTTTTACAGAAAGATTTTAGTAAATTTGATAGAGAAAAAGTAAAGATTTTTTTACTTAAAATTAAAGATGATGGTAAATCACCTCAGACTATTAATTTACATCTGAACGCGATTAAATTTTTTTATAATGAAATTATTAAAGTGTCATTTGTTATTGATATCAAATTTGCAAAAAGATCGAAAAAATTGCCAGTGGTTTTGTCAAAACAGGAAATTTTGAAAATTATTGATAGTATTTTGAATCAAAAACATAAATTGATTGTATCAATTGCTTATGGAGCTGGTTTACGTGTGAGTGAGGTGCTTACTTTGAAAATAAAAGATATTGATTTTGAAAGAAATTTAATTTACGTGAGGCAAGGTAAGGGAGCGAAAGATAGAATTACTTTGCTACCTGAAAAATTAAGGAGTGATTTGATAACTTTTATTAATAATAAAAATTTTAATTTGTATGTTTTTGAAAGTGAAAGAGGAGGAAAATTAACGACTAGAACTGCTGAGAACATTTTTGAAAGTGCGATGAATAAGGCTGGAATTCATAAAGATGCTACTTTTCATTCTCTTAGACATAGCTTCGCCACACATTTACTCGAAAATGGGACTGATATTCGCTATGTACAAGAACTTCTTGGTCATCAAAATATTCGAACAACTCAAATTTACACACAGGTTACAACTCAAAAAATTCAGAATATTCAAAGCCCTTTGTGAATTAATTTTGTACTTGATTTTTTAAAACGTCATACGCTATAATACAAGTGTATACTTAATTGTGTAAATATGACAACCGCTGTAACATTTCGTGTCCCTACTAATTTAATTATTGAAGTTAGTCATTTATTTAATGGTGAAACAAAAACTGAATCTTTTTTAAAAGCTATAAAGAAAGGGGTTGAATATCAAAAATCTTTGAAAGAAAAAATGATAGCTGATTATAGTAGTATTACAGAAGAGGAGTGTGAATGCGTGAAAGAAGCTGGGTCATTTGCGGCAGAAATTATTGATGATGATTTTGAGGAATATTCAAAATTTTTATAATTTTTATTATGCATATAAAAAAAGGCACTATTGTCTTAGCGTCATTTGATCCTAGTGTTGGACATGAAATTAGAAAGACAAGACCTGCTCTGATTATTCAAAACAATATTGCATGTAATTATTCCAATTTATTTACATTAATACCATTTTCTTCAAAAGAATATACCGCTAAAGTTTTTGAACTTTTTTTGAGAAGGAACAAACAAAATAAACTTACTAAAGACTCTGTATTGCTTGTGAATAAAATAATGACTTTTGATAAATCTAGAATTGTAAAAATTTTAGGTGAAGTTGATGAAGAGTTTTTGAATGAAGTTTATGAGAAAATTGATATTCATTTTGGAAGATTATAAAATTTAATTAATAGATGAAATATTTTTTACAGACTTTTGGGTGTCAGATGAATAAGACTGATTCTGAGCGTGTTTGTGCTGTTGTTGAACATTTGGGCTACAAAGTTGCTGATAAGATGGAATTTGCTGATCTTGTTATTTTTAACACCTGCTCAATTAGGCAAACGGCGGAAGATAGAGTGCATGGTAGTATTGGTAAGATGGCGAAATTTAAGAAAAAAAATCCGAAACTCAAAATTGCTGTTACCGGCTGTATGGTGCGTCAATCAAGTAGTCAAAATTCTGAAAATAGAGATGAACTTTTGAAAACCCATAAGAAATTGGATTGTGTTTTTCGTATTGAGGATCTTGCTAAAATAGACAAAATTCTACTGGAATGTGATCCTAACTTGGATATCAAGACTCTTGAAGATGAAGGGACTTTGGAAAATTATTTCAAAATACATCCTAGATATTCTGATACTTTTAAGGCTTATGTTCCAATTCAGACAGGTTGTGATAAATTTTGCACTTACTGTATTGTGCCTTTTACAAGAGGGCGTGAATATAGTAGAGATTTTCAGGAAATATTGAGTGAATGTAAAAAACTTGTTGAAGGAGGGGCAAAAGAAATAACTTTGCTTGGGCAGACTGTGAATACTTATGGAATTAGTAAGTTTGATAAAATGTCTAAGAAATTTATCAATTATTCTAAATATCCTTTTGTGGATCTTTTGACAGAAGTAGATAAACTAAAAAAATTTGGCTTGAAGTGGCTAAGATTTGCTTCACCATATCCAAAAGATTTCTCGGATGAATTAATTGATGCAATGGCTAGTCTTGAGACAGTTTGTCCGCATGTTCATATGCCTGTGCAATCCGGTTGTGATGAAATGCTAAAAGTGATGAATAGAAATTATACAATTGAGGAATATGTTACGCTTGTTGATAAATTTAGATTAAAAATTCCAGGAATATCGATTACAACGGATATTATTGTTGGTTTTCCCGGTGAGACAAACGATATTTTTGATAAAACTTGTAAATTTTATGAAGATATGCAATTTGATCTTTGTTATTCTGCAAAATATTCGCCAAGGAAGGGGACTTATTCAGAAAAATTTTTAAAAGATGAAGTTTTAAGTGAAGAAAAAACAAAAAGATGGCGCAAACTCAATAAAATTGCCGCAAAATATTGTTATACATATTTGACAAGTTTTGTTGGTAGTGAGCAAGAAGTTCTTGTTGAGGAAGAAAAAGCCGGCTATTTTTATGCTAGAAATGCTCATAACAAAATGATTCGATTCAAATCTGAGAGAAGAAATTTGATTGGAGAATTTATTTATGTTAGAATGATAGAAGCTTTTGACTGGCTAATCGAAGCTGAATTGTAAAAACTTCCAAATTAAAATATGTCTAGCATACTTATCATTGAGGACGATGCCAGGCTTGGTAGAGTCCTTCAGGCGATACTGAAAAGAGAAAAATTTACCAGTGACCTTTCCAGAACAGGTGAAGATGGTTATGCAAAAGCGTTGGCTAATAAATATAGTCTAATAATGCTTGATTGGTCACTGCCTGATATGGATGGTGAACAGGTTTTGAAATGTATTAGAGAAAAAGGTGTTGGCGTGCCAGTGCTTGTTTTGACTGCGAGGACAAGTTCAGAAGATGCTGCAAAAATGATTAATTCCGGAGCTGATGATTATGTGCGTAAATCAATGTGGAGTGGTAAAGAGCTTATTGCTAGAATTAAGAGTCTTATCAGAAGTCAAAGTGGGCATAAAACAAATATTCTTCAAATAGGTGATTTGAAAATTGATCATGATAAGCATGAAGTTACTTTCAATAATAAAAAAATTGTTTTTGATAGTATGGATTTTCGCATACTTGCATGTCTTGCATCCAGAAGTCCGAATGTTGTCACGCCTGAAGATATTGCGCAAGAAGTATGGGGGGATCACGATTTATCAGTAAACCCCGGTACTATTAGAGCACATCTTTGTAATATACGCAGAAAGATCGACCGTGATATTGAAAATGTTAGATATATTCATACTGTGCATGGTCACGGTTTTCGTCTTGCTGAAGAGAAAATTGAAGATTGTTCCTAAACGCTTAGTATAATAGGAATTTTTTGTTCCAATTCTTCTACTGCGCTTTTCATATCTGCAGTGATTTCTTCCATTCCTTTTTCAGTTTCAATCAAATCAATATTAGCTTTTATAATAGCTAAACAATTCAGCATGTCGTGTTTAAGTTGTTTTTTTTCGTCAGACATTTTTTGTTTTTAAGGATGATAGATGCCTTGCAAGCATGTGGTAAGTATATATTATAATTTATATATCTACAACAGCTTTTATTCTTCTAATTCCTGATGAACTTGATTCTTCTTTAATGATTTTGAAATTTTTAATCTCAGAACTGTTTTTCACATGAGGTCCTCCGCATATTTCCATTGAAAAATTTCCTATTTGATAAACTTTTATATTATTTTCTAATTTTGCATATTTATCTTCAAAAAGTCCTATTGCACCTTCTTCTTTTGCTTCTTTAGTTGTAAGAATTTTACAGTTGATATCAAGTCCTTTTTTTATTTGTTCATTTACAATATCTTCGACTGCTTTAATTTGCTGAGGAGTCATCTTGTCAGAGTGACTGAAGTCAAATCTTAGTCTTTCTGCCGTAATATTACTTCCTTTTTGTGCTACATGTTTGCCCAAAACAATTTGTAGAGCCTTGTGTAGTAGATGTGTTGCTGTGTGTAATTTTGTAGTTGCTTCGCTGTGATCAGCCAAACCTCCTGTGAATTTTTGTTCAGCGCCTTTTCTGGAGAGTTCTTTGTGTTTTTCAAAAGCTTCTTCAAATCCTTTTTCATCTACTTTTAGATTATTTTCAAATGCGAGTTCTTTGATTATCTCAAAAGGAAATCCGTAAGTGTCATATAGCTTAAAAGCTGTATTGCCACTTATTTCTTGTTTATTACTAAAAGTTTTTATTTTTTCGGCGATTTTTTCAAATTCTTTTTCTCCTTTGTGTAAAGTTTCTGCGAATTTTTCTTCTTCTTTATTGAGTTCTTCTATAATTCTATTTTTATTGTGATTAAGTTCCGGATAATATTCACTGTAAGTATTTACAAATTCAGTTGCTAGAAATGAACAAAACTGCAAATCAAGTCCTAATTTTCTGCCATGTCTTACCGCTCGTCTAATCAGCTTCCTTACAACATATCCCTGGTCTGTATTTGATGGGCAAATACCTCTTTGATCACCAATGATAAATACAGCAGATCTTATATGATCCAAAATTATTCTTTCTGATTTTATCTTTTCTTGCGCATCAACTTTTATATTTACATTATTAATGTTTATTTTTTCGTAAAGAAGTTTTATTAAAGATTTTCCTGATTTATCTTGAAATAACTCTGTATCATAATGTGAAGATTTACCTTGTAAAATTGCAGTTACTCTTTCCAGTCCCATTCCGGTATCAACATTTTGCTGCGCGAGTAATTCAAAACTGCCATCTGCTTTTTTGTTGTACTGCATGAAAACATCATTCCAGATTTCTACCCATTCGCTATTTTCTGTTGGCCCACCTTTATGATATGGATCATTATTTTTGCCAGTAAAATAAAAGATTTCCGTGTCAGGTCCGCATGGGCCCGTTTGACCCGCAGGTCCCCACCAGTTTTCTTTTTTGCTGTAGAAAAATATTCTTCTTTTTGTGTCTTTTTTTGCATTTTCATTTTTTGTAAAACCCAAAGATTCCCAAGTTTTGGCTGCTTCTTCATCTTTGTTGGCATCTTTATCGCCTTCGAAGCAAGATACGCATAGTAAATCAGGATTTAATTTGAGTTCTTGTGTTAGAAATTCATAACTCATTTTGATCGCTTCTTCTTTGAAATAATCGCCAAGTGACCAGTTGCCGAGCATTTCAAAAAATGTGCAATGTGTAGCATCTCCAACTTCATCTATATCATCTGTTCTTACACATTTTTGCACGTTCACAAGTCGATTGCCTTGTGCGTGAAGCTCACCCATTAGATATGGAACCAATGGATGCATACCGGCTGTTGTGAATAATACCGTTGGATCATTTTCCGGAATGACTGGTGCAGATGATATTTCTTTGTGGTTATACTTTTTTACAAAAAAATCTATATATTTTTTTCGTATCTCGCTTGCTAACATTTTTAAACTTAAATTGTACCAAAGTCTATTATATATAGCTATTTTTGCTTTGTGAAGGAAACTATTTCATATTTTTTTATCATCTGACATAATGCTTAAGGAATTTTTTTAAAATTAATAAAATGTTTAAGAAAAAATCGGATAAGAAATTTGATATAAAAAATGCTGCTGTTTTTTATGGGCTTCTTTTTATAGGTTTGCTTGTTATTCTTTTTGCGATGTGGTGGATATATTTTGTGTTTGAAAAACCAAACGATGTTTCAGATATTTTACCTGGATCTACGGTATTTTATGCTCAAGCGGATTTGGATTTATTGACTCTTTATGATGAACAAAATATCAAATCTTTTTTTGCCGCTAATAATATTGAATACAAAGATCCAAGACTTTATTTGAATGCTTTACTTGGAATACCTTCCAAATTTGAGACTGATTTTCTTGGATCTTCTTTATCAATTGCGTTTTTAAATTCGAATTTTTCAAATGATTCAAAATTGTTTTTTGTTGAATTGGATTCTTATAGAGATTTTAAAAAATTTTTAAGTTCCAGTTTACAAGATCATGGGCAAAAGGTCTTGAAAGAGCAAAAAATAGCTGACAAGTTTTCTTGTTATAAGTATCCGGCAAATCAAAATTGGTGTTTTAATGTCATAGCTGATTATTTAGTTCTAACGGAAAATCCATCAAATTTTGCAGATATATATCTATCAATCGCCGCAAAAGACACGTTGAAAAGAAAAGTTGATTTCCAAAATGCAGTGAATAATTTGAGACAACTTCGACCTTTGTTTGGATATTTTAATATTGGCAGGTCACTTGAAACTAAAAGTGATTATCTTGACCTTGGAGATTTGTTTTTTGACAACAGTTTACAATTATTTCAAAGTATTGCTTTCTCGGCGACTTTGAACAATTCTAATATTGAAATAGATAATTATCTTAATTTTTCGCCATTGCTTAAGGACAGCAAATCTTCTTTTGGACTAAGGCAAAAATATAGAGCAAATGCGTCTTCAATACTTAATGATTCTTTTGATTTTGTTTTGGCTGGTCAGGATTTTGCTTATGATTATAATGTTTTCAAAGATTTGTTTGAAGTTTTAGATCCGACGAAAGTTCTTGTTTTGGATGGAATAATGGAAGCATATAAGGATAAATTTTTTGGACAGGATATTGAAGTTCATGATTTCTTGAAATTATTGACGAGAGAATATCAGTTGGCAATTAAATTTAATGATACAAAATCTGATTATTTGCTTGCCCTGGATATTTCTGATTTGGAAAATGCTTATGAATTTTTGAATAAAATAGTCAATAGTTTTCTTGAGAATAATCCGCTTTCTGATCCAAAAATAGAAGAGTTGACTCTGGAAGATGGAACAATTATGAAAAAACTTGTTGCTAATTTTGATGAAGTACAAAAAATCTCTGAGGAAAAATACAAAAATTTTGATCTTATGGTCTTGGGTACTGATTCAGCTCATTTTAAGGCTTCGATTGCTTTTAGTGATGATTGGTTTTTGATGTCTTCAAGCAATGATTTGTTGAAAAAAGCACTTTCTGATTTTTCTGAAGATAAAAGTTATGAGCAAAATTTTTTGAAAAAAGATATGATTGTTTTTTCAGATCAGGTTCTTTATATGTCTCAAAACTTTTTGATGAAAAATTCAAATGGAGCAGTCTTAGATTTTGTTAGTAAATATATTCAGTCTGTATTTAGTGGAGAGAAGTTTTTTGCTGACGGTGTTGCTTTGAAAACAAATATTGAACTGAATAATTAAAACTATCCGTAATATGGGGAAAATTTTTAAAAATTGGCCGATGGGTTGGTTTTTAAGTCCTGATATGAAGGTTCATAAGAAAAAATTTGTTAATTTGTTTTTTGATAAAATTGGAATTTTGTTGTTGTTGGTGGTCATTGTGGTGCTTGGATTTTTAAGTCTGCAATTCTTTGCGAATTTAAAAAATATCGAAGTTGAGATGGCTAGTTTGGATGGAAATAATTTTGAAGAAATACTTTTTGATTTTCAAAAAGATATAGAGAAAATTTCTTTAGATGAAAATTTTTTTAAGTCTGATGATAGTTTGATTTCTGATTTGAAAATACTTTTTGGAAAACCTGAGATTATTTTGCAAAAATTGAATGACATAAGATTTTTTATCTATGGTTTTCCAAAAATTTTGCAGGACAAATCTTCTATTACAGATTTTTTGAATCAACTGTTTTTGCAAATCGAAAATCTTAATTCGGATCTTGATGAGGTTCTAAATATTTTTAACGCAGATAGTTTCTTGATTTCATCTCATAAAAATTTAACAAAATACATTGATTATTTTGATGATGTGAATTTCACTCTTAAAAATATTATTACTCATAAAGACGCAATTTTGTCTTTGCTTGGAGACAGATACCCAAAGAGGTATATGTTGTTATTACAAAATAATTATGAAATTCGACCAACAGGTGGTTTTATTGGTGGATATTTGATTTTTGATCTTGATGAAGGATATATACAGAATATCAATTATTTTGATGTCTATCAATTAGATGGTCAAATTACTGACGTGGATACAAGTCAGATACCTGAAGAAATAAAGCAGGTAGCCGGAGAAATGTGGGGTGTGCGTGATGCTAATATTTCGCCTGATTTTGCCGTGTCGGCAAAATTGACAAAAAATCTTTTTGAAAAAGCAAAAGGTGACAGTGTTGATCCTATTGTTGCAATAGATTTGCATTTTGTTGCTCAATTATTTGATTTTGTAGATGAGATCAAAATCCCAAACTATAATTTAACTCTTAATAAAGATAATTTTGACACTGTGCTGATGTATTTGGTCGAATCAAAATCTTTATCCGTAGAAGATCCGAAAATTATTTTTAAAGATTTGGTCCCTGCGTTTTTGGATGCATTGAAGGAATCAAGTTTAGACTTTGCTAAAATTAGTAAAACTATTTATAAACTTGTAAATGAAAAACACATACAAGCTTATTCTGACAATGAGGATATTCAAAATTTCTTTAGAGATTTTGGGTTGGTTGGAGAAATTGCGACAAAAGAGTTTGAAGATTTTCTTCAAGTTATAGAGATATCAATAGGTGGAAATAAGTCTGACAGATGGATTAAGGAAAAATATTTTCATAGAACATTTATTGCAAATGATGGGGAAATTACAAATGAGCTTACGATTGAACGTGTGAATGAAATGAATGAGGATCTTCTTGATTCCCAGAAAGAAATCTTGAAACAATCCGGCTTTGGAAATATAGATGCCGTGACTGAAAAAATCCTTTTTACAGGTATCAATCGTAATAGATTTAGAGTCTATGTTCCTCTTGGTAGTGAACTTCTATTGTCTGAAGGTGTTGCCGCTTCTGATATTGAGACGAAATTTGATGAAGATTTGGGGCTTAGTTATTTTTCTTTTGAAACGATGTTGGAAATGGATACAAATCAAAAAATCAATATTATATATAAATTGCCATTTAAAATTGAGGATCTTGATTCTTATAGAATGCAATTTTTGAAACAAGCAGGCAAAGATTATACTGAACTTACGAAACAAATTATTTTAGAAGGAGCTTTGCTGCCACAAAAGTTCTATCCTGACTTTTTTGTGCAGGAAAAACCTGATACTTATACATATCGTGGTCTTATGAATCAAGATATTAATTTTGGAGTAATTGTGAGTAGTTACAGTAAATAAAGCTTACTAAAACATAATAAAATTGGCTCAAATTAAGTAGAATATGATAAAGATCATAAAATAACATATTTTTTATATAAAACAATTTTAAACATAAAATACATCTTGTAATTAGATTAAAAAGCCTTATATTAGTCTTGTTTTCGGAAAAATCGACATAAGTATTGTAAATTGAATAAAAATTCTATACAATATGCTAGAATTGGATAAAACAAACTAAAATATTTATGTCAGAGAAGATTTTGACACCGGAACAGGTAGCAGACTATTTGCAGCTTCATCCACTGACGGTATTGAAAATGATCAGGGATAAGAAGCTCAAAGCTTGTAGGATTGGAAGGATTTATAGAATTTTCGAAGAAGATCTCACTGATTTTCTGAAAAAATCGCAAATCTAAAATTAATTTTTAAACAGTGATATTCAATTGCCTAAGTTGCGCGAAGTCAATATCGAGTAATATGGATGTTTGTCCGTATTGCAAGATGGTTATAAATGAAATTGCGGATTTTTTGAACAACAGATGTCAAAATAAAATTAGCACTGATAAATACGAAGGTACTATTATGACTATGCTTTCTCGTGATGATACTGTATCCGTCGATTCCAGATTTGCTTTTAGGAGATAGGATTTACAAAAAATTAGCTGGCCTTAAAAAAGGCAAACAACCAGAGCCGAAAAATGCCTATCCTAATATGGATGGGTTTTTTGGCTTTTTAGAAAAATTTTTATTCTGAGCATTGTTTTTTGAATGCTGTGTCCAAACATTTACTAATATCTGCCAATATAGGGATTGTATTTTTGATTGTTGTATTTAATGTTTGGATCAAAGTTACAAAACTTGTTGTAATTGTATCTTCCGTTTCTCCAAATTGTACTTCATATCTTGCAAGTCTTGTTGCGTATGCAAGTCGTAGCTGATAAGCCTTTTCTTCTTTTGCTTCTGCTTCAGAAAGGCTTTGAACAGAGATTTCATCTGCAAAAACTTCTTTTGCAATTTCTGTATCGGTTTTTTTGCCGCTATATTTTTTCTTTAATGCGTAATACTTATCAAGTAATGCTTTTTCACGATCACTGCCTTGATCTGTATCTTCAAGATCTGATTTGAAAGTGTTAATGATTTCTTCGTATATATCGTTAGCAGCTTTTTTTGATTCCAGGTTTGCCAGTCTGAGACCTAGATGACCTTTCAAAAAAGTTTTTCCAACTTGTCCCGGACTGTCTTTGACAGTTTCGGCCTGGTATATAATTGGTTCGTCCAGTTCAAGATCTTCCCATAAATTATCCATATTAAGGTTTGTTATTTTATCTTTTATGCTGTCTATTTTTAAACTGATTCCTTTTATGCTTGGATCCATACAGTTTATAAAAGAATCTTGATCATATCTCTTATAAAATTCATCTATGTATTTCGTCAAAGTATCTGTATCAACGTAAGATTTTTTTGTCACAAAATATTTTTGCATATTGCTTTCCAATTCTTTTCTTTTCATTTTTTTTCCAAATTCATTTTTATCAAGAGGATTGAAGTCATAAGAACTTACTGTGAAATTTCTCACAAAATAAAGCTGAATGTCAGTTTTGTAATATTCATTTATCATCTCATCAACATTGAAATTAAGTTCTTCCAAAATACTATCTATGATATCTCTTCTGAGTTCTTTTAATTCTTTGCGCAATCTGATTGCTTCTGTTCTTTGGCAATATCCACGGATGTAATCGTGAAAACTTTCTTTGAATCTATTGAAATCAATTGTACTTGCGAGAAAAATTCTGACTTCTCTTCTCTTTTTTGCTTTTTGTTCATCTTGAGTTGGACTTGTCACTGCTTGAGCGTTTTGTAAATACACAAAAGGACTGATAGCACTAAGCAAGCTTATTAATAAGATAAAACAGAGTAATTTATGTATTTTTTTCATTAAGGGCAATTTTTTTTGTTATTTAATTTTTCACACGCATTTCCGCTGCCATTTATTAATGTTTGCATTGTCATGAGAAAATCATCAAATAATCCATTCATTATAGTCATTTCATATTCTATAGCCTTAAATCCTTCAGCACTTGCATTGATAGCCGATTCAGTGAGTTTTAGTTCTGCTTTTTGTCGTATTTCTGTTTCAATTTGCTTGACTTGATAATCAATTTCGCCTTGTAAATCGCTGAGAGAAACGCCTTTTTCTCCGGCTTCAGTTTGCATTGTTTGCGTGATTTGTTTTTTTAAGTTTAGATTTGGATCTTTAATATTTTTCTTTGCTTGCTCATCTGTTGTTAATGGTGTTGGGTTTTTAGGTTTAAAAAGACTTAATGGTAAAGCGTAAATTTCTTTGAGCTGATCTTTTATGCTGTCCTGACTCAATATCAAATCATTTAAAAGTGGAGATTCTATGGGTTTTTTTACCAATGTGATATTGATTGAAGGTTCTACTTCATTTGCTGCCTGTTTACATATTGGAGCTTCACCAAAATTCCCAGATACCTTATTTGGAGTTAGGCTGCTTGCCGATAGTTTATAGAAATTCTCATAAATGAATTTAATATGACATGCGATACAGTTATCTTCTTTTTTAAATACTTTTATATCTTCTTCGTCATCATTGTTTTGCAAACTGATTGTTAAACAAAAATGATCATAGCATGGTAGATCTGCATTCCAATTTGCGCCTTCTTCAGGTTTTAAATTGTTAAATTTGTCTTCAGCGTTTGCCAGCTGTTCTTCGGTAGAACTTTCTGTAGATGTCTCTGTCTCTGTCGTTGTATTTGTTTGAGGTTCTTTATTCGCTTTTTGATCACTTTGCGCGCTTTCATTATTTTCTTTCTCAGGATTGATTTGTTCTTCGTTTATGTAATCTGTAATAGTGTTTTGTAAAGCGCTATCTGCAAAGCATATATTTGCATTGATATTTTCTTTTGTGTTAGCTACTGATGGCTCGTCTGCTTTTGTTGTATTGCTAGCTTCATTATTTGATGTGTTTTGTTCGCTGTCGTTTTGTTTATTATCAGTTGTCGATGTTTTTACTTTATTATTTTGATCTTCTTGCGCTTTTAAGTCGGCAGAGGTGGGAATATAGGCTGCAAGATCATCTGAAGAACTATTCTCTTGTGATGATCCTTCAACTTCATATTCTTCAACCAAAGGTTCTCTGAATAAAATTGTTTCTATAATTTCAAGGTCTACTACAAGATCAAAACCAGAATCACTGGTGTCTGCATTGATAAACATTTCATCCATCATTGCATAAGATTCCCATTTGCTGCGCAATGCTTCAATTTCAAGTTCATTATTAAAATTTGCTTCAATTGCATTTAACATTTTTTGTACACCCACAAGTGAGCCGTCTGAAAGAGCCGGATCTATCGTTTTATTTAATACAAAATCTCTCACCTGCGCTTCTGAAAGTTGTTGATCCTTTTGTGTTTTTGTATTAAAATAAGTATAATTTTGACTTAATTTCGCTATAATTTTATTCAGAGGTCCTACTTGTTGTTGTCTGTATGCAGCAAGATATAAATTTTGTCCTTTGTTTTTCTCAAAAACCGTTTGTAAATTGAGATTTCCTTCTGATATTCCACCTTGTGAATCAGAGGAATTAATTTTATGAAGGATTATTTCATATACTTTTTCCGAAATAAATTTGTTTTCTTTTTTTTCTCCTGCTTCTTCTGCTTTTGCAAGTTGCATGCTTGCAATCAAGCAAAATATTATGATTGCCGGCGAAATTTTTATTAATTTTCTGAACATTGATCGAAAAAAGTTTAAGTACATTTGTCTGTAGTCACGTTTATAAATTTTCCAGGGAGAAAATCGCTAGGTTCTCGTATTTTTATTAATTTATCTCTATATTTTTCTAAGTTTTCTATGACTTTTTTGTATTCATTGTGGATTTTTAAATTTCTTTTATAGCCATCATATAGTTTTAATGCCATTTCAAAACTATTTTCAGCATTTTCCTGTTCAAGACGAATGATTTGTTCTATTTCATTAATTCTTCCTTGAGCGCTTGAGGTTGATTGTTCTTCTTCGTCTTCTGCTTTTTCTAATGCTCCGGTATAATCATACTCATTCAAGGCAATTAAATAATTATTTAAAATGTCAGCACCGACTTTTGCCACGCAAACTGTTCGCACTGAATTTTCAGGGCAGTCATTAGTGGCTTGTTCTTTGATGTCATCTTCAAGTTTAGAGTTTTCTTAGAGTTTTGTTTTTTTGTTAAAAAAATCATTCATATATTCGTGATAACTTGCTACAATTTCCTCTATTGGTTTTTTGTCTTCTTCCATTTTTGCATAATTCGGTTCGCTTAAGGCAAAAGTTTTTGATATATTGCTGTGTTGAGATTTTTGAAAAACAAAAATACTTACTATTATCATGCTAATAATAGAAATTGTAATAATTGATAAATTTTTTATTTTTTTTGGCATCTTATTTTGTTTTACAGCTTTGACTGTAGCATGGAAGTAGTGTTGCGAAGCCTTCTATCAAAGCTTTTAGTCTTGCAATTCTGATATTTAACTCTATTAATTGCTTGTTGATTCTTTTTAGGGTGTCTACTATTTTTATAGTTGCTTTAGCTTTTGAAGTTTTTGTGATTCTCGATTCGATATAGTCTGCCCATTGCTTGTGTTTTGATCTTATCCATGACTGACAGAATTGGATATCCTCAGACAGCATATCTATTGAGCCTTGATCATACTGTTCCGCCCATTGTTTCAAAGTGAGATCTAATACATTTTCATAAACGATTAACTTTTCCAACGCTCCGTCTATTAATTCACTGTTAGCTTTTTTGCTCAAGAAATGTTCTTGAATAAAGCTTTCTAATTTAGGTTCTTCTGTGGAATTTTTTGTGCATAGAACTTCCATACATGCTACCGTCTTTGTAGTGTCACTTTCACAATCGCTTGAGACTGTTTGAGTGTTTTTTGCGAATGTAATTTGAAAAATCAAGAAATTGGCTATGATTGATATCAAAATTAGATGTATTTTTTTTGTTTTACAATTTTTACTCATTTTCTAATTTATTTTTTCTGTCTAGATTCTATAACAAAGTCTTAATTATGAAAATCGCCAGATCAAAATGACTGGACTTTAGCTCAATTTTGATGTAAAAAAACGTCTTTGGACTCCAGTCTGCTTATATCTGTTTTATCAAAATCTTTGTCAAAGCTAACAATTGGACAATTATATTTTTTTGCTATTTTCTTTTTAAGTTTGTTAAAAAAATTTACACTCATTACAACGGCAATTATCTCATTATGATTTGTAACATATTGATAACCATTTTGTGTTGCTTTTTGAAATGCATCTTTCGTATGTCTTTGAAATTCTGAAATTGGAATGCAATCCCTCATATTACATATTTTTTATTGAAATATTATATGTATAATTTACTGTATTTTAGAAGAAAATGCAAATATTTAGATTTTTGTAATTGCTCACTGCTATTTGCATTCTTGATTGTCATTCCAGACCTGATCTGGAATCCAGTAGGGTAAACTTGTTTGTATTTCAAATCTAAACAATGTTTCAAGGCTATCGCAACATAATGCGCAATTCCTAGATCCCAGACTGGATCTGGGATGACAAACAATAAAGTTAATTAAGTTACAAAAGCGGTGAGCAGTTACAGATTTTTTGGGATCAAACGGAAAACAGTTTGAAGAAATTGGGATACAAATCCCCCAACCCCCTTTCACCTAAAGGGGGCTTTTTGTTCTTAGGTAATCGCTAATTTTTTTACATACTTTATCAAATTCTTTAAATATTTCTTCATTTCTAAATCTTATCACAGTTAAATAGTAACTATTGAAAATAGATGTTCTTTCTTTGTCATATTCTAAATTATTAACTTCAGAGTGTTGATCTCCATCTATTTCAATAACAAGTTTGAATTTAGGACAGTAAAAATCAACAATATTTCACGAGCTCTATCTTTTAATTTAGGATTATAAGCTAAATATCTACTATTACTGATAAGATTCTTAGTCATATATTTTTATGTGTATTAGCTCCCCCTTTAAATGAAAGGGGGTTGGGGGGATTAAAAAAAACCAGCAATAAAATTATACTTAAATTTTTATCAAATTCTTTGTTAAAATTTTATTTCTTCAAACTGTTTTCCGTTTGATCCTATTTTAACTAGCCTTGAAAGTAAATTTATGGTATTTTACAAATTAGAAAAATGATTTCTGGTAATCTCATGAAAAAAATTCTTATTGCCACGTCAAATCTCGGTAAATTTAAACAAATAGAAAAATTTTTACATGGACTACCAATAGAATTTCTTAGTTTGAAAAATTTTTCTGAAATTAAAAATGAGCCTGAAGAAAACGCTGAAACATTTGAAGACAACGCTAAAATCAAAGCTGAATTTTATTTCAAAAAAACAGGTTTGCCGGTAATCGCGGAAGACTCTGGTATTCTTGTAAACGCTTTGCCGGGTGAGCTTGGTGTAAAAACTAGAAGATGGGGAGCAGGTAGCAAAGCAAGTGACAAAGAATGGATTGAATATTTTTTGCAAACTATGCGAAACGTGCCAGACGGAAAAAGAGAAGCTAAATTTGTAAGTTTTATTGTATTAGCACACAAAAACGGAATGGAAGTTTTTTCAGGAGAATGTGCTGGCACGATTACAAAGACTCTTGAGGCGAAAATTGTAGATGGTATACCCCTGAGTTCATGTTTCAAGCCAGATGGCTACAATCGAGTTTATAGCTCTTTAAGTCTCGAAGAAAAAATGAAGGTCAGCCATAGAGGGAAAGCTTCGTCAAAACTCAAAGACTTTTTAATTAATTTTTAATTCAAAGTTTTGAATCCTAAACTAAGAAATCTTTTAGATAATATCATCAAATATAATCTACAAAATCCTTCTTGGATTGTTGATTCAAAAGTAGCTGGTTTTTTGTATAAAAAATCTTTGGAAATTAAAGCAAAAAACATTCTGGAAATAGGCACTTCAATTGGTTATTCGGGACTTCATTTAGCTCTTGCGGCAAAAGAAAATAAAGGAAAGCTGTATACAATCGAATCTCATAAAAAAAGGTTTGAAATTGCAAAAAATAACTTTGAAGAAAGTGGGCTTAGAAATTATATTCTTCAAATTAAGGGTCATGCGCCTGAAGCTATTCCTGAAATTTCTGAGCCTTGGGATTTGATATTTTTTGATGCTACAAAATGCGAACATGTACTTTATTTCAATGCATTAAAAAATAAAATTAAAAAAGGAGGATTGTTAATTGTAGATAATGCAATCTCGCATCGAGATGCCATGGCTGATTTTTTGGAAGTTTTTGAAAACGACAAATCTTTTCAAATAGAAAAATATTCTGATTTTGATAAGGGGGTGCTGATTGGTAGCAAGCTATGAATAAATAAAATATGAATTACTTAGTAACACCACGATAAATGTCATATTTTTTATCCAATCCGGCAATTGAACTTGATAACAATTGTGTTAACTCATCTACAGATGATCGAATGTCCGCAGAATCTTTCCGACTAAATAAGTCTACTTGTGTTCTTGCTCCTGATGATCGTGTGAGTGCGTGGTTGGTGGCAAATATTAAATTTCTTGTAGTATTTGTGCCAAACATTGAACCTGGCCTTGTTTCAAGAGTCATTGGATACATTGCAAAACTTAATGGACTTTGCGGATCAGAATTGTCAACGGCATTAACTGTAAAATATAAATAAACAGGATAGACTTCTTGTGTTACTTTATTTTGTATTTTCCATTCTCCAAATGTTGCTTTGACCGCAATGAATCCTTTGCTGTCAACTTCACTGCGTAATAATCTTTCCAATTCTCTCGTAACATTTTCACTGATTTCAATATCTCCATATCCTTTGCTAGCTAATACTTCTTTTGTTCTTGCAATCCAAGTTTCCATGTTTTTGTTTTGTTCTTCACGTGTTGTTTCTATTGTTGATGATCGAAGTGCATTTTGGCTCGCAGGATTGCTTGTTTGCGTCTTTGCTACAGACCGACTAATTGGCTTTGGTTGTTCGATGAAGCTTTGTTTAAAATTTTCAACAGTTTGATTCAAATCACTTCTATATAAACCTGATTCATCACCTAGGTTTAACGTCTTTACCGTTTGATCATTACTTTTTGCTAACAAAGAAAACTGACCATGATCGCAGTGTAAATATACTGTAACAGGTTTTTCTTTAACCTTAAAAGAACTCAACAAATAATCAAATGATCCGGATTTTATTTCTAATTTAGATTCGTCAAATCCATAAACTCCACCATAAACTTCATCAAGTTGCTTTATTATAGTTTTAGCATCTTCCAAAGTCATTGGTGGATTTTCATCGTTATATTTTAAAACTTCTTTTGCTTCCGTCAGAAGTTTCTTCGTTTCTTGATCAAGTTCTTCTTTGTCTACAGGTTGAAAATTGGAATTAGCTAAAATTTCACCACTGCGATCTTCTAATATTAAACTGTATTGTCCTTTTTCGCAAAGCAGTGAAACAGTTACTTTTTCAGGAGATTTTCTGCCGTCATACGTAACCGACCCATCGGACAATTTGCATTGAAAATTATCTACATCTCGAAACTGTGTTAAATCATTTTCTTGTCTTTTGAGACTATATCTATCATTGACAGCTGTCAATACTGTATCAATTGCTTCGTAGTCAACATTTTCTACTTTGCATTGTTGGGTTTGGGCTTCAAGAATTAATTCCTGCATATTACTGTAAAGTTTTTGTAAATCTTTTACTGGAATTTCTTTATTTAATGCTAATTGAACATACGCTTCGCCTTTGTTATTTCTTTCTACTGTTTCACACCATGAAGGAAGATTTTGTGGATTTTCACACATTTTTGCTGCAGCTTTTACGCAAGCCGGCCATAATGCTTCCGGAATCTTCAAATTCCTAGCAGCTTGAGTGATGCCTTCATGAACCGTTTTGATCTCATAAGCTTTTGTAGGCGCTGACAAATTCATTGTTAAGTCACAAGACGGATTTACAGTTTCTGTATAAAATTTCTCTTCACCCGTATCAGCCATATATTAAAATTATAAAATATTAATCATGCCATTATATCAAAATAACAATTACAAATCCAGCATTTTTGAATAATTATTTTTTCGGATCTAATTTTTTCGGATCAAACGGAAAACAGTTTGAAGAAAATTGGGATACAAATCCCCCAACCCCCTTTCATTTAAAGGGGGCTTTTTATAGTTACTAAATAGTTACTAAATTGTTGATAGTTTTGCATACTTTATCAAATCTTTTAAATATTTCTTCAAATATTTCTTCGTTTTTAAATCTTATTACTGTTAAAAAATAATTATTTAAAATAGATGTTCTTTCTTTGGTAGCGTAGTCAAAATGGGGCGTAATGAAGTAAAAATTGAATGATATTTTG
>CAZEDK010000035.1:0-18416 GCA_964511025.1 uncultured Candidatus Peribacteria bacterium
TTTAAGATTAAGAATTATTAATTATGAACAAATCTTTATATTTTAGCATTTTTTTTTTACTATGGTAAAGAGCTGTTTTGTCAAATTCTCAAAAAAGCATGCATGTAGGCGTCTGCATTTTCGCGTTTTGAGATTGATATGATATATATCATGATAATTTTTTTATCAATTTGGTATACTCATGAAAAAATCATTTATGTTCTTTTATAATGTTTTCAAAATCTAAATATTGTCCCTTTTGAGTCTTTAATCTTTTAGGAATTTTTCTTAAATTATTACTGTTGCTGAAGAAAATTTATTTTGCTTACTAATCTAGTTTGAATATTTGGATAATATTTTTTTAAAGTTTCAAAGCTTTTTGGTTTTACATTGCTATTCCATTTCACTTCGACTGCCTCGAATATATTTTCATCTTTTATTATAAAATCTACCTCTGTTTGATTAGTTGTGCGCCAAAAATTTACTTTTTTAAATCCATAATAATCTTCATTTAAAAGTTGAATTAAATAAAAATTTTCAAACAAATGTCCAGTGTCATTTCTTAAGTCTAAATCCATAAAATTACTTAATATCAAATTTCGCAAACCCAAATCCAAAAAATAAATTTTTGGCATCTTAGATAATTCTTTACTGTAATTATTGTAAAACGGATAAATGATTTTGATGATAAAAGTACCTTCTAATACGGATATATATTTTTCTATTTCTGTTCTAGATATTTTCAAAGTGTCTGCAAGATTATTGATGTTAAGCAAAGAGCCAATTTGGGCGCTTAAAAGTATCAATAATTTGTTAAATGCAGTAATATTATCAATTTTCAAAAATTCACTAATATCTTTTTCAATATAAGTTTTATAAATATCGTTAAGTGCTAGTTTTCTTTCGTTGTTTCTTGTGCACAATGCAAGTTCGGGATATGATCCAAAAATTATGTAATCTTGCAAAGCATTTTCTTTTAGAATTGGTTTTCTGAAAGCTATATATTCTTCAAAAGAAAGTCTTTGTATTTCAAATTGTCTTAGCCTTCCAACAAGATGTTCTTTTAATTTTGATTTAATTTCTAACTGCGAAGATCCAGAGTAAATAATCTTGATATTTAAATTAAGATCATAAAGTTCTTTCAAGAAAAGTCCGGGGTTCACTAAGCGTTGTATTTCATCTATGAATATATATTTTATGGAATCATCTTTGCCAACAAATTCAATGAGATTTGCTGGGTTTTCAAATAATTTATGAAGCATTAAATCATCTAAGTTAAAATAAAAAATATTTTCTAAATTAGTTTTTTTGTTTATTAAATCTTTGATTAATAAATACATCAGTACACTCTTGCCAACTTGTCTGCTACCAACGAGTCCTAATATTTTTTTGTTATGTAAATTTTCCGATAAAATTTTAAAAATAGATCTTTCTTTGTAATTAAACTTAAAATCCTGCTTGAATCTCCATGGATTTTGTAATGTAAAAACGCTTTTCATATTTAACTAGTTAATATTTATAGATGAGTTAATTATAACTAGTTAATTTTAAAAAAGCAATTTCTGAATAGTTTTTGTTTTGTCAAATTCTCGAAAAAGCATTCATGTATGCGTCTGCATTTTCGCGTTTTGAGATTGATATGATATAGGATCATGATAATTTTTTTATCAATTTGGTATACTATTCTTTGATTACCATTATCAAATCTGACCGATCGGCAATTTGTTAAATTGATACCAAATTTTTTACCCAGTATTTTTCCTAAATCTGGAGTAATAGAAATTTTATTAATTTTGTTTACAACTTCTTGTTTGAGACTCCCGTCTAAACTATCAAATTCTAATTTAGCTTTGGGATGAAATTTAATTTGATATGCACTCATTTAAAAAATACTCTAAGAAAGTTTGCTGCCTTTCATGACGTTTTCAAAATCTATATATTTTTCTTTTGGAGTGCTTAATCTTTCTGCTGCTTCCTGATACAAATTAAAGTCTTCTAACAGCTCTTTAAAATTTTCTAATTTTTCATATTCTTCTACAGATAAAATAACCCCTTCTAGCTTGTTTTTTCTTAAAATTGCATACCTTTTATGTTTTTTCTTTACTAGTTTATCTAAAATGTTACTGAAATTTCTAACAATATCAGTTGCCGAAATTAATTCATCTTGCGTGTAGGCGATTTTGGTAAGCATATTTAATTGATTAATTACAACATTTTTCTATACATAGAATAATCTTTTTTTGATACATGGTCAAATAATAATTTTAAAAAAATTACTTCCCAGGAAATGATTTTCAAAATCTCAGTTCTCGAAACTTTACACTCAACTAATACTTAGCAAAATGCGCAAAGGCTTTATTAGCTTGCGCCATCTTGTGAGTGTCGTCTTTTTTCTTAATAGCTGAGCCTGCGTTTTCAGATGCCTGTATTAATTCATTTGCCAATCTTATTTCCATAGCTGCTCCTTTGTTATTTCTAGCAGCATCCAGTAACCATCTAAAAGCAAGCATCTGCTGTCTGTGAGGGGAAACTTCCCTTGGTACTTGATATATAGAACCTCCAACTCGTTTTGGTTTGACCTCCATCGTTGGCTTGGCATTTTCTATAGCCTTAAAAAAGAGCTTTGTAGGATCTTGATCTGTTTTTAAAGCTTGTATTCTTGTTAAGGTATTGGCAAATATTCTTCTTGCAACAGATTTTTTACCGCCTTTCATTATATAGTTGATAAACTTCTCTTCAGTTTTACCAAAATTGTGAGTTAAGTTTTGTTCCTTATTAGTCATTTTATAAAAAATTTAAATCATTATTTTTTTGGACGTTTGACTCCATATAGAGAACGACCTTGTTTCCTGTTTTGTACGCCCTGTGTATCAAGAATACCTCTCACAATATGATATCTTACACCAGGAAGATCTTTCACTCTGCCTCCTCTAATCAAAACGACAGAGTGTTCTTGTAAATTATGTCCTTCGCCAGGTATGTAAGCTGTTACTTCGATTCCATTTGTTAAACGGATACGAGCGACCTTACGTAAAGCTGAATTTGGTTTTTTAGGGGTTGTAGTATACACACGCACGCAAACACCTCTTTTCTGTGGGCCAAAATTTTTCAGTCTTTTGTCTTTTAAAGAATTGTATATCACGCTAAGAGCTTTCGCTGCTTTTTTCTTTGTTTGAGTAATGCGTGGCTTTCTGATCAATTGATTTATTGTTGGCACTTTATTGATTTTAAATTTTAAATTTTGAATGAATCTAAATCTTTTTAAGGCTCGTCTATTTTAGACAAATTTCTTGTAATTGCAAGTTTTTTATTTATTAAGTTACAATTTTGTCTCTAAAAATTTTTCCAGCAGGGATTAGTCTTCCAATAATAACATTTTCTTTCAATCCGCTTAAAGTATCAACTCTCCTTGTGGTTGCAGCTTCAACGAGTACCCTTATTGTTTCCTGGAAGGAAGCAGCTGCAAGCCAACTGCGTGTATGGAGAGATACTCTTGTCAAACCAAGTAATAACTCTTCAATTCTTATTGGTTTTTTATTCTCCTCTTTTAATTTAGCGTTAACTTTTTTCAAAGCTGAATTTTCTACTACTTGTCCTATCAGAAAATTACTATCGCCAGATTCGACAATCCTAGATTTTGAAAGCATTTGTCTGGCAACTATTTCCAAGTGTTTATCGTTGATTGTTTGTCCCTGTGCTGCATATATACGTTGTACTTCTTTGATTAAGTATTTTTGTACGTCATAACTTCCTTTTAGTCGGAGTAATTCTCTCAAATCCAATGATCCGACACATATTGGCTGTCCAATTTCAATTCTTTCTTTGTTTTTTACAAGTAACATTCTTGATGCCGGTACTTGATATAATTTTTCAGTAATTTCATTTTCTGTTATTACTATTTCTCGTTCGGTAATTTCTGTGATTTTACCTACAAATTTTGATCTTAATACTTTTTTGAAAGGTGATCTTGCCAATATATGTTTTTCTTTGATTAATTCGCCTATGCTTACTTTGACTTCCATATCTGAATCGTAATCATATCTATGTTCTGTTGGGTTGTCCGGTGTGATAGTGATTTCAGCAAAATTTTTCTTATTTCTGATATTAACTATTCCTTCAAATTCTGATAAAATGGCAGCTCCTTTTGGAGTTCTTCCTTCAAATAACTCTTCTACTCTTGTTAAACCGTGAGTAATATCTCCCTGACCAGTTGCAACTCCTCCTGTATGAAAAGTACGCATGGTAAGCTGAGTACCTGGCTCCCCAATACTTTGAGCTGCTACAATACCAACTGCGGTACCAAGTTCTACTGTCTTGTTTGTACCTAGATCTCTTCCGTAACATTTTTGGCATATACCGCCCTCTGTTTGACATGCAAAAACTGCTCTTACTGCAACTTGACTGATTTTTTTGTTTTCAATCAAAACAATTTCCTCATTACCTATTTCCTGATTTGCGCTCAACAGAACTTCTCCCGTTGTATCGTCGGTAATATTTTTTGAAACGACACGTCCAAATAATCTATTTATGTATTCTTCACCTATTTCATCACTTTCTACTTGTGAAATAATATATTCGTAATATGCGCCACAATCTTCTTCTCTAATAATTACATCTTGCACCGCATCAACAAGACGTCGTGTCAAATAACCCGCTTCAGCTGTTTTGAGCGCTGTATCTGACTTACCTTTTCTAGCTCCATGTGTGGCAATAAATGTTGCAAGTGAATTCAAGCCTTCCTTAAGAGAATCAGTTATACAAAGTTCTATAATTTTACCGCTTGGATTAAGTACAAGCCCTTTCATACCACAAAGCTGAGTAA
This sequence comes from uncultured Candidatus Peribacteria bacterium, assembly GCA_964511025.1. Lineage (GTDB taxonomy): Bacteria > Patescibacteriota > Gracilibacteria > UBA1369 > GWF2-33-10 > CAZEDK01. Next base: position 4,802 of record CAZEDK010000035.1, read on the forward strand.
CCTGTCCCCAGTTACCTCTAGCTCCTGAATCTATTTGATAAAAAATGTGGTTGTCTTTAGTAAATCCTTTTATCATACAGTCGGCTACTTCTGATTTTGTGCGAGACCATACTTGTATTGTTTGCAGATATCTTTCATGGTCAGTCATAAGGCCCATTTGATACTGTTGGAATACTTTATCTATAATATTTTCGGCTTTTTTAATTATTGTAGGTTTTTCTTTTGGAACAACCATGTCATTGATACCAAATGACAACCCGGATTTGGTGGCAAATTTGAAGCCAAGATCTTTTAAGTCGTCACAAAGTTGTGCTGTTCTTGCTTGACCAGCTACTTCTAAACAATCCGCTACTAATTTTTCCAAATCCTTTTTTCTTATTGTTAGGTTGTAAAAACTAAGTTCAGATGGAATGATTGTATTAAAGATCATTCTGCCAACAGTTGTTTCAATGATTTTACCGTTTATTCTCGCTTTAATGATTGATTGCCAAGTGACATGACCCTGTCTTTTTGCAGCTATTGCCTCGTTGATATCTGCAAATACAAACGGCTTTTTGTCATTTTCATCCTCTCTTGTAAGATAGTAACAGCCCAAAACTATATCTTGAGTTGGAGTTGTTAAAGGTAGGCCGTTAGCTGGTTTAAGTAGGTTTTTGGCTGACAACATGATGTTTTGAGCTTCATGTTGTGCGTCTTTGGAAAGAGGCACGTGCACAGCCATCTGATCTCCATCAAAGTCCGCATTAAAAGCAGCGCAAACAAGTGGATGAATTTGTATAGCATTACCTTCTGTCAGTATAGGTTGAAATGCTTGTATACCTAACCTGTGCAGCGTAGGAGCTCTGTTCAGAAGTACGTGATATTTTTGTATTGTTTCCTGCAACGCATCCCAAACTTCAGGTTTTTTGGCTGATATTAACTTTTCCGCATGCTTCATGTTTGGTGCATAACTGTTTCTGATAAGTTCACCTATTACAAATGGCTTGAAAAGCTCTAATGCCATTTTCTTTGGTATACCGCATTGATTTAATTTCAATTTAGGGCCAACAACAATTACGGAACGTCCAGAATAATCAACTCTTTTCCCAAGCAAATTTTGACGAAATCTACCTTGTTTGCCTTTTAGCATGTCTGAAAGAGAACGCAATTTTCTTTTTCCGCCTGTATTAAATACTGTTTTACCTCCTCTTGGGCTATTAAACTGCAATGAATCCACTGCTTCTTGAAGCATACGTTTTTCATTTCTACAAATAACTTCTGGTGCTCCAATTGCTAGAAGTCTTTTCAGACGATTATTTCTATTTATTACTCTTCTATAAAGATCATTAAGATCGGAAGCTGCAAATCTTCCACCATCTAATTGCACCATCGGTCTTAAATCAGGTGGTATTACAGGTAAAACTGTTAAAATCATCCATTCTGGTTTGATGTTTGATTTTAATATACTGCCTATAAGTTTGATTCTTTTTACGATTTTCTTTTTCTTTTGGGTTGAAGCTTTTTTAAGTTCGTCTTTTAATACTGCAAGTGTCCCATTTAAATCAATATTGGAAATAATTTCTCTAATTGCTTCTGCACCTATATCTGCTCTAAAGACATGACCGAATTTCATAGATAAATTTCTGAATTGAAGTTCAGATAAAACTGCTGTTTTTTTAATCATTGTTAGTTCTTCTTTTGCGGCTTGTCTTTTGCATTCAAGATCTTCCATATACATTGCAGTTTTCTTGTCTGCCTGTTCAAGCTCTTTTTCTAAAATTTTCATATCTTTTAATCCACTTTTCAGTTCTTCTTTTCTAGATTTTAAATCTTTTATAGCTTTTTGTTTGTAAACTTTGAATTCTTCTTCAAGCTGTTTTACAGCTTCTTTTTTTGCTTCTTGGTCAACATTTGTAATAATGTAGGCAGCAAAATAGACGACTTGTTCAATAGTTTTGATAGGTAAATTCAAAAATAAGCCAATTCTACTTGGAGTAGATCTTAAAAACCAAATATGTGTTACAGGTACTGCCAATTTGATGTGGGCCATTCGTTCTCTTCTTACTCTGGAATGTGTTACCTCTACTCCACATTTTTCACAAACAATACCCTTGTATCTGATTCTCTTGTATTTTCCACAATAACATTCGTAATTTTTGGTTGGTCCAAATATTTTTTCACAAAACAATCCATCTTTTTCTGATTTTTGTGTTCTATAATTGATTGTTTCTGGTTTTTTCACTTCTCCATGTGACCAAGAAAGTATTTCTTCAGGTGAAGCAATAGATATTGATACCGCATTGAAGTATTTTTTGCTCATAATATTAATTTATTTAATTAGGCGAGAGGGTCGGTTTTTGATAATTCTTCCAGTTCTTCATCGGATGGCTCATCAATTTCTAAAAATTCATCTTTTGGGTCTAATTCCGGCACATCAATTGTTTCATCTACAACTTCTAACTCAGGATCTTCTTCCGTTTCTCCTTCTGGATCTTCCTCTGATTCATCACTGTCAATTGTGTCAACTGTACTGGTCGACTCTTCATCATTATCAGGTATTACTTTTTTTGATAATTTTTCCTCTTCCTTCTCTTCTATTTTTGCAATTTCATCAAGATCGTAATCTTTTTCCAGTCGTGATGAAAAATCTACCGCCATTTCGTCATCCAAAGTGTTCTCATTGAAAGATAATTTTTCCTCTTCACTGAGATTTAGAAGTTCAACATTTAATCCCAAACTTTGTAATTCTCTTATAAGCACATTGAAACTTTCAGGAATAGTCGGAGCTTTTATTTCTGTGCCTTTGATAATGCCTTCATAAGCATTGGTTCTGCCAGTCACGTCATCAGATTTGATTGTTAGCATTTCTTGAAGAGTATATGCAGCACCATAGGCTTCAAGCGCCCAGACTTCCATTTCTCCAAAACGTTGACCTCCAGATTGAGCCTTTCCTCCAAGCGGTTGTTGAGTCACAAGTGAGTATGGCCCAACGGATCTTGCATGTATTTTGTCTTCAACAAGGTGATTTAATTTCATGATGACAGCGTATCCAACCGATATTTTATGATCAAAGGCCATACCAGTTCTGCCGTCATATAAAGTCACCTTGCCATCTTCAGGAAGACCAGCTTTTTTGAGTAATTCCTGTATTTCGTGAGGTTCTATACCGTTAATAGATGGAGTTGCGATTTTGATATTCAGTTTTTTTGCTGCCCAGCCAAGATGCGTCTCTAATGCTTGTCCAATATTCATACGACTGGTTACACCAAGTGGATTGAGAATAACATCTATAGGGGTGCCATCAGGCAAATAAGGCATGTCTTCTTTTGCTACAATAATGGAGACGACACCCTTGTTACCATAACGACCAGCCAATTTGTCACCGACTGAAATTTGTCTTCTTTGCGCAACGTGTACTCTTATTTGTTTAATTACTCCAGTAGGCAGTTCATCACCATCTTTTCTGTTAAAAGTTTGCATTCTAACCACTTTACCCATTGTACCTCCAGGAAGTCGAAGTGAACTATCTTTGACGTCTCTGGCTTTTTCTCCAAAAATCGCTCTAAGCAACCTTTCTTCTGCAGTAAGTTCGGTTTCTCCTTTTGGTGTAATTTTGCCAACCAATATATCTCCAGGATATACGCTGGCACCAACCCTTATAACTCCATCTTCATCAAGTTGGCTTAATTTGGCTTCGCTGACATTTGGTATATCCCTGGTAACAGTCTCCGGTCCTAGTTTTGTATCTCTAACATCTATTGCATAATCTTCGATATGTATCGAATCAAAATCGCCATCTTCAACGAGTCTGCTTGAAAGAATAATAGCATCTTCAAAATTATAACCCTCCCAACTCATATAGGCCACAAGAAGATTTGTTCCAAGAGCTAATTCACCATTCTCAATAGACGGTCCATCTGCAAGTATAGTGGCTTTTTCAAACTTGATGCCGGGTTTTAAGTGTTTATTCAGTTTTTGGTGTATGCATGTTGCCTGGTTGGATCTTTCGTAAACTTGCAGATAATAAGTGACTTTTTCACCGTTATCATATAGCACGGTTATTGTACTGGCATCGCAACTTAAAACAACACCATCATCTTTTGCATATATTACATGTCCAGAACTCAAAGCTACCACTTTTTCCATTCCGGTTCCAACCAATGGAGCTCTTGGTTTCATGAGAGAAACCGCTTGCCTTTCCATGTTTGAGCCCATAGTAAGACGTACCGGATCAGTATGACCGCCCATTGTAATCAAAGCTGCTGCAATAGAGATAATTTGTATCAAAGATGCATCCATGTGCGTAATCAAATCTCTAGGAACTGATATTGCCTCAGCCCCTTCTCTTGCTGCGATATGAAGTTCAATCATTTCCATTTTTTCATTCAATTTTGTACCTGCTTGCGCTATTGTCAAAGCAGCCTCTTCATCAGCGCCATAATATTGAAATTCATCTGTAACATACGGGCAGACCTGAATCTCTTTTCTGTCTTTTATTTTTTCTATCTCGAAAGCAATTTTTTCTGTTATTAGTTCAGCTTTTTTTATTATTATTTTTTTTGTTTTTGGATCTGTGATGTCTTCATCTATAACTCTTCCAGTTAATTCATTGCTGTTGTTTTTTACGCTGTGTGCAACTTTTCTATATGGCGTTTGTAAAAAACCATATTCATCAATTCTCGCATAAGAAGCCATATGACCAACTAAACCAATATTTGGACCTTCTGGAGTTTCAATAGGACAAATTCTGCCATAATGAGTCGGATGCACATCTCTTACCTCAAAAGAGGCTCTTTCACGGGAAAGACCACCAGGCCCCATAGCTGAAAGTCTTCTTTTGTGAGATAAGGCAGCCAATGGATTGGTTTGATCCATGAATTGTGACATTTGTGAATTTGCCCAAAATTCTCTCATTGCCGCAGTTATTGGCCGTGAATTTATCAACTGATTTGGTGTAACTTGTGATAAATCCATAACAGTTGCTCTGTCTATAGCTATTCTTACGGTCCTAGCAAGTCCTACCCTGAATTTTAACTGTGCTAATTCGCCAACAGCCCTGACTCTTCTGTTGCTCAAATGATCTATATCATCAGCTTCTCCTTGACCATTATTGAGTCTAATTAACTCTTTTAATACTTCTATAAAATCTGAGACCTGAAAGCTATGATACTTTTTTATATTTGGCGTTTTAAGATTGAATTTTTTATTAATTTTATATCTTGCCACTTTTCCTAAATCATATTTTTTATAATCGAAAAACATTCCCTCAATAAGAGCTCTTGCGTTTTCAGGATTAGCTAAATCGCCGGGCCTAATACGTCTATGTACAGCTATCAAAGCTTCATCTACAGTTTTTGCAGAATCTTTTTGCAGAGTTTTTAAAATAAAATCATTTTCCGGATCTTTGGTTAATCCTTTAAATAGATTTAAAATATCTTCATCAGTTTCATAGCCAAAAAATCTTAAAAGAGATGTTACAGGTATTTTCCTTTTTCTGTCTATCTTTACTGAGATTACTCCTTTTTTCTCTCTTTCAATTTCCAACCAACATCCGCGGGATGGAATTATTTTTGCATTGAAATGAAAAGGAAGGGATGGGTTGCGAGTAAAAAACACCCCAGGCGATCTTACTATTTGATTAACAACTACTCTTGTATTTCCGTTGATAATAAAAGTACCATCTTCAGTCATAGAAGGGATTGGTCCCAAAAACACATCTTGTTCTTTTATTTCACCTGTTTCTTTATTAATTAGCTGAACTTTTGCTTTGAGTGATCCGTCGTATGTAATATTTTTTTCTAATGCAGTTCTGGCATCATACTTTGGTGGCTCGAAATAATGTTCGAGGAAGTGTAATTCGATTTTCTTTCCAGAAAAATCTGCAATTGGAGAGACTTCATTGAGTAATTCTTTAATTCCTTCAGTTAAAAACCACTGGTAAGAATTTTTTTGAACTTCAATTAAATCAGGCAACGGTACTCTATCTTTATTTTTGGCGTAATTGATCCTTTCATCTACAAATCGAACAACATCATCGTTAATTTTAGATGTTGCTAGTTTTTTGCTTAAATTTTTGGTTGACATCTTTATGGAAATAAAATGAATAAAGCTTTCTTGATACTGAGGTTTAAAACTTTTTTATATTGTATAAAAAAGCAGTATCATATTGAAGGCATATTCACAACAAAACTCGATTGAACCTTCGCTTTTAAATTGAGCTACAAAAAGCTACTGAATTTTATCTTATCCCACTATATATTGCAAGCAAAAATCTTTTGCTTCCAACAGTAACTTTTTCATTTCTTGATTATTGCCAAGATGTAGATATTTTGGATCGAGATCAATTGACACTGTGCCTTTGTAATTTTCTTGTTTGAGTTTTGATAAAAAACTTTCAATTGGTAAAACTCCACTTTGCGGTGGAGCGCCAACTTTCCCTTTTTTTACATTGCTGAGATGTACATGAACGAGGTAATTTTTTATCTTTAAAAAAGTATCTATTAAATTTTCTTTTTTCTCAAATGTATATCCTGTATTTAGACATGCATGTTTGAATTTTTTGAGATCATGAAGGCTATTCATTGCATGTGCCGGGATAAAACCAAGTATAGTCTCGCCAGGAGAATTTTCTAAAGCGATGGAAATTTCTTCTTGCTCTCTTATTTTTGGCACTTCATCTTTTAACCATTGTGAATATTTGAAATCGAAAAATTTTGGTGGTTTGACTATAACTATTTTGCTTCCTATGGTTTTCGCAATATCAACCGCATCTCTGATGTGTTTCTCTTTTGCGTTATCAAAAGCTTCTATTGCCAATACCGGAAGGTTATATGTTTTGGATAAACTGTTTATATATTCAGCAGATAAAGTATCGTAATTTTTTTTGTCCATCACTAATTCAATTCCGTCAAAAGAAAGCTCTTTGCCTATTTCAAAAATGCGATTAAGTCCATAGCCGTTAAGTGAAGAGGTTGTGAATGCAATTTTCATATTTATTTTGGAAGTTGTAAGTCAATCAACTAATTATAGCAAATTTTATAGATTAATTTAAGCTGATTTATTTTTTTCAATTTTTTCTTTGCCTTGCATGTATGGACGTAAGACTTCTGGTATTGTCACTGAGCCATCTTCATTTTGATAAATTTCCAGTATAGGAATCAAAATTCTTGGAGATGCAATACATGTATTATTAAGAGTATGGCAAAATTGAATTTTTCCAGCTTTATCTTTGTATCTCAAATTCAACCTTCTTGCTTGAAAATCGTGAAATGTAGAACACGAATGAGTTTCACCGTAACTACCACGAGAAGGCATCCAGGTTTCTATATCGTTTTTATAAAATTGACCTTGTCCCATGTCGCCAGTACAAACCGCAACAACTCTATAAGGCAACTTGAGATCCTGTAAAACTTCTTCTGCATTGGCAAGTATCATTTTATGCATTTTCTCACTTTCTTCTTTATCGTTTTTACAAATTATTACCTGCTCGACTTTTTGAAATTGATGTATGCGATACAGTCCATGCGTATCTTTCCCATATGTTCCAGCTTCTCTTCTGAAGCATGGCGATAGTCCACAATAAAGTTTTGGAAGTTCAGTTTCAGTTAATATTTCTTCTTTATGATAAGATGTTACTGAAACTTCAGATGTTCCTATTAAATATTTAGCATCAGATTCAATATTGCCATCAGTTAGCCTATCAACACCGAGTGCGTACGCTTGCTCTTCGCCACCCGGGAAATAAGAAGTGCCCATCATTGCTTCGTACGACACTAAAAGTGGCACCAAAAAAGGTGTGAAACCTTTTTTGATCAATTTGTCGTAAGTGTACATAAGTACAGCCATTTCAAGTCTTGCGCCGTCTCCCTTCAAAAAGTAAAAACGTGAACCTGCAACCTTTACACCTCTTTTGATGTCTACAATATCTAAATTCTCACCTAGTTTGACATGGTCTTTTGGCTGAAAGTTGAATTTTGGTAATTCACCAATTTTGTACAATTCGAGATTTTCAGTGTCATCTTTTCCTGTCGGTGTTTTTGCTGATGGTATTCCTGGCGCCAATAAGAGTAGTTTATTAAACTCAGTTTCAATTTGTTGCGATTCATCTTCCAAATTTTTTTGATCTTTGCCTATTTCTTGCATTTTTTTTATTTCACTGATTTTTTCTTCTCCTGTCAATGTGGCTATTTTTTTAGACGATTCATTTTTTAAGGCTTTAATTTTTTCAGTTTCTTGTATTAATTCTCGTCTTTTTTTGTCGAGTGATATGGCTTGATCAGGATCGAAATTTTTTATATTTTTTTTCTTGCAAGCGTCTTTAAATAATGACGGGTTTTGGCGAAGCAGATTGATATCTATCATTGTATTATGAGATTTTGTAAAAATGTAATTGTTCGTGAGACAATATAACCTTCTTCAAAAAAAAGTGAAACTTTTTGATGTAAATTGATGTGTTGATCTGAGTGAATTTATTGTTAGACTTTATAATTTGCTTGATACTCAACTTATATTCTAATAAAATCATTTACGTCAATGCTCATAAATTTTAATTTCTAACCAATATATTATGAGAACAAAATTATTAAGTTGGCTAACATTGGTTCTTATGGGGCTAGTTGTTGTCACTGCTTTTGGGTGCGCCAAAGGTGATAAGGACGATGTAGCCGGTCGTCCAACAATTCTTACTGAAGAAGAAAAACAGCAAGCAAAATCTGATGTTGAGGCAACCGTCAAAGAAATTGATGCGGTTTACGATGTTAATAAAGTAAGTGGTTGTTATGATACCAATGATGGTGGATCTTATTGGAAAATGTGTTTATTTGCTGCAGGCGAAACAGTTGCACTTGCTGATACTGTTTATGGTGTTTGGTTTAATCAAAACGGTGGAGGAATAATTGAAGGCAAAGTTACAAAAGAAGGTAAGCTTGCTGGTGAATGGAAAACTGTTTCTGGTTCATATGGAAAAACAGTTTTGCTGTTTGATACTACTGATTTAGGTACGAGTTTTGCTGGCACTTGGGGTTATGGAGTTTCTATGACTAACGGTGGTAAATGGGTAGGTGAAGAAACTGATGAATCTGAACTTACAAAAGAAAAACTTCAAGAATTGAAAACTCAATACACTGAAGTAGAGGAAGAATCAACTGATAACGCTACTGATGATGGCTATCCAGAAGATGACACAGCAACTGATGACACAGCAACTGATGACACAACAGACGCAATAGTTGAATAATATTTTAAAAAGCCTCTCAAGTTTTTGAGAGGCTTTTTTGTAATAATTTTACTCTCTTTTATTCTTCTTTTTTCTCATCAACAATTTCAGCGTCCACTGCTTCATCTTTTTTATCTTCTTCTTGCTCAGCACTTTCTGAATTTTCATTATTCATATCTTTTACTTTTACCCCATCATCTTCTTCAGTTTGTTTGTATATTTCTGCGCCTGCTTTTTGAAGTTCTTGTGATAGGATTTCAGTTTTTGATTTTATATCTTCTATAGAACTTTCTTTGTTTTCTAAAGTCTGTTTCATGTCATCAATTTTAGTTTGAACATCTTTTTTCATTGTTTCAGGTAGTTTCTCATTGTTTTCTCTTATCATCTTTTCAGATTGAAACACCAAAGTATCCGCATTATTTCTAATTTCAACTGCTTCTTTTTTCTTTTTATCCTCTTGAGCATGAATTTCAGCTTCTTTTTGCATTTTTTCTATTTCTTCTTTACTTAAACCGCTAGATCCTTGAATGGTAATTTTTTGTTGCTTGCCTGTTCCTTTGTCTTTTGCTGTAACATTAAGAATACCGTTTGCATCTATATCAAATATTACTTCAACTTGAGGTACGCCTCTTGGAGCATTTGGTATTCCGTCGAGTATAAATTTGCCAAGCGATTTGTTGTCAGATGCCATCTCCCTTTCCCCTTGTACAATGTGAATTTCTACGGAAGTCTGACTGTCAGCTGCTGTAGAAAACACTTGTGATTTTGAAGTTGGGATTGTTGTGTTTCTTTCGATTAATTTAGTTGCAATGCCGCCAAGTGTTTCTATTCCAAGGCTTAGTGGAGTTACATCAAGTAGTAATACATCTTTTACGTCACCCTGAAGAATTCCTCCTTGTATAGCCGCACCCATTGCTACAACTTCGTCAGGATTGACACCTCGATGCGGATCTTTACCAAAGATTTCTTTTACTTTTTGTTGTATCAAAGGTGTTCTGGTTGAACCTCCCACAAGTATGATTTCATCTAAATCACTTTCAAATACTTTTGCGTCTTTGAGAGCTTTTTGACATGGCACTATTGTTCTTTCAACAAGATCAGCGATCAATGACTCAAATTTTGCTCTACTTAAATTTATATTTAAGTGTTTTGGCCCATTACTATCTGCAGTAATAAATGGTAAATTTATATTTGTTTCCTGTACTGATGAAAGCTCACATTTAGCTTTTTCGGCTGCTTCTCTTAATCTTTGAAGAGCCATTTTATCTTTTGACAGGTCAATTCCTTGGTCTTTTTTGAATTCCGCAACTAAATATTCAATCACTATTTCGTCAAAATCATCACCTCCAAGCTGCGTATCTCCATTTGTTGCTAAAACTTCAAAAGTACCTTCCTCACCTATTTCCAATACTGAAATATCGAAAGTACCTCCGCCAAAATCATAAACAACAATTTTTTTATCTCTTCCTCTCTTGTCCAGTCCATACGCCAAAGCAGCCGCAGTTGGTTCGTTAATGATTCTTTTCACATCTAGCCCTGCTATTTTGCCTGCATCTTTTGTAGCTTGTCTTTGAGAATCATTGAAATAAGCAGGTACTGTAATCACTGCTTCCGTTACAGTTTCTCCTAGATATGCCTCTGCGTCGGCTTTTAATTTTTGCAAGACCATTGCTGAAATTTCTGCCGGACGTCTTTGTTGACCATCAAGCACTATCTCAGCTTCACCTTTTGTACCTTTCTCTACTTGAAAAGGCATTTTGTCTACTAGTCCTTCTTCTTTTACTTCATCAAAAGTTCTACCAATAAATCTTTTTGCAGAAAAAATTGTATTTTGAGGGTTTGTTACTGCTTGTCTTTTTGCAGTTGTCCCTGCGACTCGTTCACCATCTTTTATAGCGACTATTGAGGGAGTAGTTCTTCCACCTTCAGCATTTGGAATTACTATAGATTCACCTCCTTTCATTATAGCTACGCACGAATTTGTAGTTCCGAGGTCTATTCCTATGATTGCCATATTTTTAATTTTTAAAATGTTAAATTTTAGCACTCTCTATTATAGAGTGCTAAAAACTGTAAGTCAATTATTAATTTTAATTTTCTTCTTTAGTGGTTTCACCATTCCCTACAATTACTTTTGCGAATCTTATTACTTTTCCATTGAGCATATATCCCTTTTCCACCTCTTGTATTATCATGTCTTTTTCGCCACTTGTTTGCATTAATGCTTCATGAAAATTTGGATCTAATTTTTGCTGATTGGTTTCTATTTCAGTCAATCCTTGTTTTTTTAAAGTATCTATAAATTGTTTTTCAATATTAATTATTCCATTTACCCATTCATTGTTTGATAAATTTTCAGGTAATTGGTTGATAGCTCTTTGTATATTGTCTAGAAATGGCAGGATTTCTGTTAATAATTTAGTATTTGAGTATTTAACAAATTCTAATTTTTCTTCTTCACTTCTTCTTCTGAGATTTTGATAATCAGCCACAGATCTTTGTGCTAATATTTTCATCTCTTCCAATTCTTTTTTTAGTCTTTCTATTTCTTCATCTTTCGGATCCTTTTTATCATCTCCTTGATTACTGTTGTTGTCCTTTTTTTGTTGCTCCTGTTTTTGTAATTGTTGTATTTGTTCTTCAAGACTTGGATTGTTTGGATTTTGTTGGTCGTCAGTCATATTAAAATGATTATTTGTTTAATTTGTTGAAAATTGCTTGTTTAGTTTATCTAATTTATTGCTCTGATAAAATACTTTTCACTTCTTTTAGGATTGCTGAATTGAGAGGATAATTCATTCTCGTTGGCCCCAATATGCCTATAAAACCTTGATATCCTGCATAATCATAATTACTTACAACTAAACTGCAAGATTCCATTTCTTTCAGAATATTTTCTTCTCCTACAAATATTTTTATATTTTCATCGATATTTAATTTTTCTAACACTGCAATAAAATGATCTTTTTCTTCAAATACTTCAATTATTTGGCTTGCATTCATAAGTTTTTGTTGAAACTCAGGCTGTTTTAAAATATTTGACACGCCTAGATAGAAGGTTCTTTCTTTGCCGGGAATAGTTGCAAAACTTATATTAAAAGTTGCTTGTGCTAAAATAGATACAAGGTCATAAATCTTTTCCTGAATTTTTGTTAAATGATGTTTATGTGTGAGATTTTGAATTAAATTTTGTGCAAATTTTTGAATATTTAAATCATTTTCGAAATTATCTATATAATTTCTGTAGCCTGCGTTTGTTGGAATTCTTCCTGCTGAAATATGCGGTTGATAAATGAGTCCTTCTTTTTCAAGATTCATCATATCATTTCTTATGGTTGCTGGTGAAACATGAAGATAATAATTAATCACAATACTTTTTGAACCTACAGGCTCGGCTGTCTTGATAAATTCGCTTATTATTGCATTTAAAATTGCTTGTTTCCTCGGATCTAGTTGCATACTTTGTATTTAAAGTATTTCCATTCTAATCTGTAGATATGGGAATTTGCAACACAAATAAACAGTGCATTTTAATATTTTGTTAATATCAAAAAACCTCCTATTATCAAAGCGAAAAATATGACACTTAAAAGATCAAAATATTTTTCAATTTTATCGGCTATTTTTTGTCCAAAAAATTTTAAAAATATTGCTATCAGGAAAAATCTAGATGATCTACCTATAATTAATGTAAATAAATTGATTTTAAACAAACCTGCGGCAATTGTGATTATTTTATAAGGAATTGGTGTGAATGCGGCAGTTAAAATTGTTATAAAAGCATAGGATTCATATTTGATTCTTATTACCTCTACCAAATCTTGAAGATGATAAAAATTAATTATACTTTGTCCAATTGTTTCAAAAAAAGTATAACCAATAAAATATCCAAATATGCCGCCAAGTACAGAGCCTATTGAGCATATTAATGCAAATTTCAATACTTTTTCTTTGTTTCCAATTCCCATTGCAATTAATAGCGGATCTGGAGGTATCGGGAAAAATGAACTTTCTGCAAAAGCGATTAAAAACAGTGAAGTTTGTGCGTGCTTGTGTTTTGCAAGATTAATAGTCCAATTGTATAGTTTTTTTAATTTTTTTAACGGAAATTTGATTATTTTGAGCATTTTTGAGTGATGAATGTTTGGTTTTAGTATACAGATTTTAAATAACAATCTTCACAGTACACTATCTCCCGCCCGGATGAATTTCCGTTCGGACGGGCTGGTCTTTCTGGACTATACGTTGTTTGAATTTCATTTCCACATTTCATACAATTTCTTTTCCAAAGTTTTCTAGGATTTCTTTGTTGCATTCGATCTTTGTGTCTCTGGTCAGGATGTTTTCTTGGAATTGGTAAATTCATGTTACGGTAAAAATCTAGTTCAGGTTTTGTAATTTGAAATGGGCGATTTTGTAAAT